>CAYPLM010000097.1:0-6646 GCA_964411575.1 uncultured Oscillibacter sp.
TTTTGGATGACCTTTTGCGTCTTGATGGCCGTCTGTCCCACATAGCCCGCCACGAGACCGCTGCGATCCACCTCCACCAGCTGCCCCTTCGAGAGGATCCCCAGCGAGCGATAGATGCGCGACATCAGGCGCGCGATCATCGTCTTACCCGTGCCGGGGTTGCCGGTGAACACCATGTGCAGCGACATGTCCGTCTCCGGCAGGTCGTGCTCGCGGCGGCGCTTGATGACGGTGGCGAGACTGATGAGATTTTTGACCTCCTGCTTCACCGCGTCAAGGCCGATGTACGTCTCCAGCTCTGCTTTGAGATCGTCCAGCTTTTCGGGCGGGGGAAGCTCCTCCTCCTTTTTCACGGGCTCAGCGGGCGCGGCATCGGCGGTTTTCACCGTCTTTTCCCCGTCGGCGGGCCTGGGCGCGCTTTTCACGGCGGGTGCGGCGGCATCGCTTTTCGGCGAGCCCCAGAAGTCCAGCCCCATGTTCTTTACGCCGTTACGCGTCATGGTGCTGATCACGTCGAGCTGACGCAGGATGATCTCGTCCTTGCGGTCCATTTTTTTATCCATGGTGTTCTCCTCTCTCAAGCCCGGCTTTTTTTAGCGCGGGCAGCAGCAGCGATGCGGCGAAGCCCGTGAACGCGCCGGAAAACAGCGACACGAGCAGCAAAAACGGCAGATAGCCCAGCGGCGCGGCGTTGCCCAGCACCAGCATGGCGGCGGCGATCTGTCCGCAGTTGTGTGCGGCGGCCCCGCCGATGGACACGCCGAAAACGCTCGGACGGCGCAGCGCGCGCAGCAGAAACATCACGGCGAAGGCGCTCAGCCCACCCAAAAGCGAGAACAGCAGCGCCGACGCGTTGCCTGCGAACAGCGCGCCCAGAAGGCAGCGCGCAAGAAGGATGCTCAGCGCGTCTGCCGCGCTCAGCGCATCCAGCGCGAACACCGTCACGATGTTCGCAAGCCCCAGTTTCACCCCCGGCAGGGGCAGAAGCGGCGGAAAAAACGACTCCATATACGAAAGTGCCAGCGCCAGTGCCGTGAGCAGCGCGCCGCGCGTAAGACGGTTGACTTTCATCCCGCTCACCCCGCGATCAGGTCATAGGACGTGTCCATGCCGGAGAGGGTAACGCTCAGGCGCGCGGGCAGACACACGATGCTCTGCCCCGCACGCGAGATCGCCCCGGTGTGCACGCAGTCCTGGTTGGGGCAGTCGCTTGACACGATGCGCACGCTCCCGTCCTCCACCAGCAGCGTGAGCGTGCAGCCGCCGCTTTCGTAACGGTGCTCGCCCTGCATGGCCGCAAGCGGAGCCGACGCGAGCACCGCACCGTCCGAAGATACGGTGAGCGTGAGCGCGCCGTCCGTTGTCTGCGGAAGCTGACGCACGAAAAGCGCCGCCGCAGACAGCAGCACAACAAGCACGATCAGCGCGTCGGAGCGATTGGGCTTAACCGAAAGACGCATACTGCACGCCCTCCTCCGGTACAAAACAGTCGAAAAGCCCGGCGGTGAGCAGCACGCTGCCGTCCTGCTGCACCAGCAGCAGCTCAAACGGGGCAAGCCCGAGCGCCTCCGCCGCGTTGTAAAGCGCCAGCGCGCGCTGCGCGCCCAGCACAAAAACGGCTGTGGAAAGCGCGTCAGCCTGCGCCCCGTCGGCGCACACCACGCTCACGCTCATAAGCCCACTCTCGGCGGGACGGCCGGTGGACGGGTCGATGATGTGGTGATAGCGCACGCCGCTTTCCTCAAAGCCGCGTTCGTACGCGCCTGAGGTGACGACAAAGCAGTCCCGCAGCGTCAAAAGCCCCAGAAAGCCAGAGCTGTCCTGCGGGTCGCGCACGGCCACGCGCCAGTCGCTGCCGTCGCTCTTCGCCCCCAGCAGACATACGTCGCCGCCCAGGTCGACCGACGCGCTCGTCACGCCGCATTCGATCAAAATGTCGCGCACGCGCGAGCCGGCGTAGCCCTTGGCCACGCCGCCCAGATCCACCTGCACGCCCGCGCCGTGCGCCGCAGCGACGTCGGTGAGCGTCAGGCCGCCCCTGCCCACGAGGGGCAGCAGCGTCTCCAGCTCATCCTGCTTCGGCACGCGGTACGCATCTGCGCCGAAGCCCCATGCGTCCAGCACTGGGGCAACGGTCACGTCAAACGCGCCATCGGTGGCGGAGGTGATGCCCTCCGCCTTCTTCAAAAGGGATAGCACCTCGCCGTCCAGCGTCTGCGGCTCATCCGCCGGGGCGGCATTGAAAGCGGAGACGGCGCTTTTTTCGTCGTGCCGGTCGAGCAGCGCGTCAAGGCGCAGCAGCTCCTGTTCCGCCGCGTCGAGCGCGCTGTCCTCTGCGCCGTACACGCGCAGCGTCATCACCGTGTCCATGGCGTACACCGTGCGCGAAAGGGGCTCCGCCTGCTGCGCGCAGCCGGAGAGCACCAGCGCAAGCGTGAGTGCCAGCGCAAAAAAACGATGCTTCATCTGAAAGAGTCCTCACAAAAGCTCATAGATACGACAGGATCAGCCTTCTCAAAAAAACAGCGTCAGCCGATTTTTTGACACTACATTATATCACATCGTGTGCCGTTCCACAAGATGCAAAAAGCCGGGGACGGCGCATCAGGAGAGAGGATTTTACGGATTCCCACGCCGGTGTGCAGGGTTGCTTGTCTTGTGATGAGCACGAAACAATCAATCGAGCCTGAGCTGGCCCGTTGGGGCGCAGCTCAGGCTCGATCGATTTACAGGATGTGATGGCTCCTCAGCCCTCGACTTCGCCGACAGGGGCCTTGGGTTCGGGCACGATGGCGCCGGTGTCAACGTCGTACATGTGCTCCATCAGGCGCACGACCATGTTGGAGTAGCCGTATTCGTTGTCGTACCAGGCGATGAGCTTGACAAAGTCGTCGTCCAGCATGATGCCGGCGGTTTCGTCGAAGATGCAGGGGCAGGGGTTGCCAATAAGGTCGGCGGAGACCACCTGGTCGGCGGTGTAGCCGATGATGCCCTTCATGTACGTCTCGCTCGCGTGGCGGATGGCGTAGCAGATGTCAGCGTAGGTGGTGCTGGTCATCAGCTGAGCGGTGAGGTCGACCACAGAGACATCGCTGGTGGGCACGCGGAAGCTCATGCCCGTCATCTTGCCCTTGAGAGACGGGATCACGCGGCCCACGGCCTTGGCCGCGCCGGTGGAGGAGGGGATGATGTTGTTGAACACGCTGCGCCCCGTGCGCCAGTCGCTGCCGCCGCGGGAGTCGACGGGCTTTTGCTTGCTGGTGGCGGCGTGGATGGTGGACATCAGGCTCTGCTCAATGCCAAACTCCTGATGTACCACCTTGGCAAGCGGGGCAAGGCAGTTGGTGGTGCAGCTTGCGTTGGACACCACGCGCATGTCGCTGCGGTAGAGCGTGTGGTTAACGCCCATAACAAAGGTGGGCGTGGCCTCGTCCTTGGCGGGGGCGGTGATGATCACCTTTTTCGCGCCGCCCTTGAAGTGGCGCTGCGCCTTCTCCATGGAGTTGTACGCGCCGGTAGACTCGATGATGTACTCCGCGCCGCAGGCCTCCCACGGGATCATCGCCGCGTCAGACTCGCTGAACACGCGGATCTTGTGCCCGTTGACGATGAGATTCTGATCCTCGCGCTCCACTGTGCCGCCGAACTGGCGGAACACCGAGTCGTACTTGATCATGTAGACCATGTAATCCACATCGGCCTTGCGAATGTTGATGCCGCAGATATCGAAGCGCTCAGGGTTTTCCATCATGATGCGCAGGACCACGCGTCCGATGCGGCCGAAGCCGTTGATGCCAACTTTGATCGCCATTGCTGTACCCTCCATGCACCTGGCGCTGTGCGCGCCGTATTTCAAATATATAATATCATGTCTGCCGACCTTTTCCTATCACCAAATGCAAAAAAAGATGCACAAATTTCTCACTTATCTGTTGGAACAATGCACAATTTTCAAGCGGAATTGCAACAATTCTTTGCAATGTTCCATACGTTTGTGACAAGTCGCCGCGCTGTTTGACGAAATGCGCTGTGCCGCCGCATGGAAAGGGGACTTTCTGCGCTGCTGTGAGCCCTGGCTTCCCATCGCATATAAAGGCACGGAACCAACATTTCTAACGGGGATTTCGGTTTTTCGTACTAATTGGATTACACATCAAAATGGGCTATGAATCGCGGCTGTTTATTGCAAATCGCGATTTGACTAACCTGTACAGCGGTGTATAATCAAAATGTTGAATAATTGGCGAAAGAGAATGATTGCTATGGCTGATATGACGAAAATGAAACAGAACGGCGGCCTTGCCGCCGCTGAGCTTTCCGGGCTCAACCGCCGCCAGCTCAAGGAGCTGGAGGAGCGGGAAAAGACCCCGGCGCAGAAGGCTGCCGAGATGATCGTGCTGCTTTTGCCGCTTCTGTGCGGCGGCATCGCGCTGGCAGAGTACATGATCCTGCCCAACAGCAGCCGCAATTCCCGCCCGTGGAGCTATGTATGGGTGCTGGGCGCGGCAATCACGGCGTACCTTATCAGCTTTCTTGTCGCATGGGTCAAAAAGCGCGGCGGCGAGAAGCAGCTTTACGCGCGCATGCACTACAAGGCGCCGCATTTTTCTGCCCTTTTCCTGCTGCTCACGCTCTACGACTACCTCACGCTCAAAACCGGCATCCTCACGCAGCCCTTCGTGCCCTGCATGAACTACATTATAAATGCCTTCCTCGTGGACTACAAAATGCTTGCCGACTGCACGCTCAATACGCTCAAGCTCCTGTTCCTGGGCTACGCCATCGGCGTTTCGCTGGGGCTGGTGACGGGCATCGCCTGCGGCTACTCCGAGCGGGCGCGCTATTGGCTCGACCCCGTGATCAAGTTCCTCGGCCCCATCCCCACTTCCACCTGGATCCCCATCATCATGGTGGTGGCCTCGTCGCTGTTCGGTGGCGCGGTGTTCATCATCGCGCTGGGCTCGTGGTTCGCCGTGACGGTGGCCTCGCTCACGGGCATCTCCAACGTGGGTAAGGAGTATTTTGAGGCGGCCAGAACGCTCGGCGCGAACAACCGTCAGCTCGTTTTCCGCGTTGCCATCCCCCACGCCATGCCCTCCATCCTGCAGGGCTGCACACAGGCGATGAGCTCTTCATGCGTGGCGATCATGATCGCGGAGATGCTGGGCGTGAAGTCGGGTCTGGGCTGGTACATGACGTGGCAGACGGGCTGGGCCAGCTACGACAAGTCCTTTGCCGCGCTGTTTGTAATCTGCTTTATCTTCACGCTGGTGACCAAGGGATTGGAAAAAATCAAGCGCTATCTGCTCAGATGGCAGAACGGAGCCGGAAAGTAATGGAAGAGAAGAAGGAAGTTTGCCTCGAACTGAAAAACGTGAGCAAGGTGTTTGCCAAGGTGGAGTCCGACACGGTGACGCACGCGCTGCAGGACGTGAGCATCACGATGCGCAGCGGCGAATTTGTGTCCATCGTGGGCCCCTCGGGCTGCGGAAAGTCCACCATCCTGCGCCTTGTGGCGGGTCTCATCCGGCCCACGCTCGGCCATGTGACGGTGGACGGGAAGGAGATCGAGGGCCCCGCGCCCGAGCGCGGCGTGGTGTTCCAGAACCCGACGCTTTTCCCGTGGCTGACGGTGGAGAAGAACATCGCCTTCAGCCTTGACGTGCGCGGAGCCGACGAGGGCAAGACTGAAAAGGTGGATCACATGCTCGAGATCACCGGGCTCGAGCGCTTCCGCCACGACTATCCCGCACAGCTTTCCGGCGGCATGGCGCAGCGCGTGGCGCTGGTGCGCACGCTGATCAACGAGCCGGAGATATTGCTGCTCGACGAGCCGCTCGGCGCGCTGGACGAGTTTACGCGCATGAACATGCAGGACGAGATCCTCAACATCTGGACGCAGAAAAAGCAGCTTGCCCTCATGGTCACGCACAGCATCGACGAGGCCGTGTACATGGGCACGCGCGTGCTGGTGATGGAGACGAACCCCGGCCGCGTGGTGGCCGATATCCGCATCGACGAGGATTTCCCGCGCGACCGTTCCTCGCGCAGCTTCGTGGAGTACCGCAACGAGATCCTCAACCGCCTGCACTACGGCGGGAAGCCCACCTTGGATTTATAATGGCTCTGCCTTATAAATAAATATTTTTGAATCAGGAGAGAACAACAACCATGAAGAAATTAATTGCTCTGGCGCTTGTCCTTGCGATGACGCTGAGCCTGTGCGCCTGTGCCGGCACGCAGGACGACCCCTCCGCTGGCGGCAGCGAGCCCTCCCAGTCTACGACAATCGGCGACTCCAACAACGACGGTCAGATCGAGGTCGGCACGGTGGACAACGTTGAGGTCAACATCGCCGACGAGCATCTTGACGCCTCCGAGGCTTCTGCCACCGGCAACTGGGAAGCCCTGTTTGTTCCCGTGGACGTCGAAGGCCGCGCCATCGACATGGCCAACTTCGATCTCACGCCCACTGCGGACGAGCTGGAAGCCATGAAGAATGAGCCCGCCTACGGCCGCGCCATCCACTACTTCATGTCCGACGGCTGCACCTCCGGCCCCACCATGGCCGCGCACCTGGGTTACTTTGATGAAGCCGGCCTGACCGCCGAGGGCGTGAAGGGCAGCAGCGACGTGGAAGCGCTGG
>CAYPLM010000098.1:0-6625 GCA_964411575.1 uncultured Oscillibacter sp.
CGCGTATCCTCGGCATGGGCGATGTTTTAAGCTTCATCGAAAAGGCCGAGGCCAGCATCGACGAGGAAAAGGCCAAAAAGCTGGAGGAGAAGCTGCGCAAAAACCGCTTCACCCTCACCGACTACTACGATCAGCTCGTGCAGCTCAAGGGCATGGGCGACCTCAGCCAGCTGGCCGAGATGATGCCCGGCGGCATGGGACGCCAGCTCGCCGGCGCGCAGATCGACCCGAAGATGATGGCACACACCGAGGCGATCATCCTCTCCATGACGCCCGAGGAGCGCGAAAACCCCAAGATCCTCGGCGCAAGCCGCAAAAAGCGCATTGCCGCCGGCTGCGGGCTGGAGGTGGTGGACGTAAACCGTCTGCTCAAGCAGTTTGAGCTGATGCAGGATCTCACCAAGCAGTTCTCCCGCGGCAAGATGCCCGCAGGGCTCGGCAGCTTCGGTGGGAAAAAGAACAGCGCCATGCGCGGCTTTGGCCGCAAAAAGCGCTTCAAATAAGTTGATTCGTGCCCCAAGGCATTCGATCATCATATCAAAAAATATCGTAACATTTTGGAGGAAACAGTATCATGGTTAAAATTCGTCTGCGCCGCATGGGCGCTAAGAAGGCTCCCTTCTATCGCGTTGTCGTTGCCGATTCCCGCTATCCCCGTGATGGCCGCTTCATCGAAGAGCTTGGCACCTACAATCCCTGCGTAAGCCCCGCCGAGATCAAGATCGATGCGGACCGCGCGAAGGAGTGGATCGCCACCGGCGCTCAGCCCACGGATACCGTGCGCGCTCTGCTGAAGAAGGTCAACGCCATCTAAGCGTGGGGGCAGCTCATGAAAGAATTGCTCCTCTACATCGCCCGCAATCTCGTGGAGCACCCCGAGCAGGTGTGCGTCACCGAGAAGCAGGACGATGGCGAGCTGACGCTTGAGCTGCGCGTCGCGCCGGACGACATGGGCAAAGTGATCGGCCGTCAGGGCCGTATTGCCAAGGAGATCCGCACGCTGATCCGCGCCCAGGCTCAGCGCAATGGCATGAAAAACGTGTCCGTTGACATCGTTGACTGAAAACGACAAACAAAAAGGGACTGCTGCAAAATATTTGCAGCAGTCCCTTTTTTAGGCCGCCTGACATCGGTCGCATTTCAGCCGGACAGGCACAGGCAAAACCGCGTGTTTTCCTATGTCAGGCGGTCTTAGTGGTTTCTCAGTTTTTCCACGCGGCCGTGCAGCGGCAGCAGCAGGAAAAAGGCCAGGATGGCGTTGCCTGCGCCGTGGGCAAGGTCGGTCGGGATCCCGGCCACCCACCACGAAAGCATGGCGCGCCAGCCGTCGGGCAGGTACACCACGGCGCACAGCCCGCCGAAGCACAGCCCGAAGATGCCCGCAAACGCCGCCCAGAACACGCGCGAGCGCACGCTGCGAAACGGCAGCGCCGCCGCCACCAGCAGCGGCCAGATGTAAAGGTACATCAGGTTCCAGATGCCAAGGCCGTACAGCCCGATCTCGCACACGGCAAACGCGAACGCTACATACAGCGCCTTTGCCCCGTAGAGCAGCGTGCACAGCAAAAGCAGCAGCGTCACCGGCTCGAAGCCGGGGATGGCGGCCATGGCCTCCTTCCCGCCTACGGTGAGCGCGGTGAACAGCGCCAGCTGCGCAAGCTCACGCGTGGAGATGCGCTTACCAGCCGACATTCAGGGTGAAAGCAAACGCGTCGCCGTCGTTGACCACCTGCTCGTCCACGCCGTACATGCCGAACTCGCCGTTGACGGTGAAGCCCCACCACTGCTGCTTACTCTCGTCGGCGGTCTCGCCGTCGACGGTGAGCACATACAGGCCGTAGTCGCTCTCGGTACCGGCGATGAGGTTTTCCTCGTCCAGCGCGCCGCGCAGATACTCCGCGTCGGTGTGCAGGGTGAAGGTCTTGTCCTCGCCCTCCAGGTGGTCGACAGTGACAGTGATGGTTTTTGCGCCCTGCGTGGCTTCCGGGCGGAGGAACGCCCACGCGAGGACGGCGCCGAGCACGAGTACGGCGGCAAGGACGACTGCAATCAGGGTCTTTTTGTTGTTTTTCAAGATGATCTCTCCTTTCTGATCTTGGCGCGCCGCACAAAGAAAGAAGAGACTGCCCCACAGGAAAGGGCGCATACTTTTTGGCCGAACGTCCGCGGCGCTTTGTGCGGCTCAACAGGCAGGTCTTCTGACTTTGGTTCATCGCCCCCGCGCACCTTCCCAGCTTTCGCCAGTGGCATCACGCGCGGCGGCTCCCCTTCACAGCGGCGGCTCCGTGGGGGATTTGCACCCCGCTTCCCTGTTAGACCGTCTCCCAACGGTACCTGAGGTCCATATATGATTGCCGGACGATTCTACCGCAAAAGTCCGCTTTCGTCAAGAGACTCCTTTTTCCCGCAGTTGAAGCCGTTTCCGCGCAGGGAACGGCGAGCACTCCGCAGAAAAAGCAGTGGCCTTACCCGCTGCTCAACATGCCAAAAAAGTGTCATTGCGAGGTAAGTGACCGATGTCACTGGTGTGGCAATCCGTTCTATTCCCTACGTTTCTGAATGATTCCTGCGTGGGGGGGCGGATTCCCACGTCAGTGTGCGAAAGTCACTCGGAACGACGCGGCTTTTGACAGGAAAAGCAGCGGATGCACATACATCCGCTGCTCAGTCCGGTTTTCAGGGGGTTTGCTCAATGCTGTCCGCGTCCACAATGTTCGCGCCCTCGGGCGGAGCGAATTCCGCTGCGCCTTCGCTGGAGGTAACGTCGGTGCTGAGGATGAGCTCGAGCAGCCGCTCGCCATCGCTGTAGGCATTAACGCTCAGGAAATAGTCAAGCGCGTCCTCTCCGTAGTCGAGAAAAACGCCCGAAATCTGTTGCCCATTGCTCATAGCATCAAACATGGCCTGGATGCCCAACGAGCCGTCGGCACCGAGAACGACACTGAAATACAGGTTCGACATGCCCGTGAGCGCCCACAGCTGGTCGTAGTCCTCCGGCGCATACTCGCGGCTGCGCCGCCCCAGCGCGCGGGGGATGCTGCTCTCATCCAGGCTCCAGTCGCCGATCTTCCTCGTCCCGCCGCCTTCTGTACTCAGTTCGTCACGAAACAGGTACAAAAGCGTTTCCGCCGTCTCCCACACGCTGCTGTAGGTGCGCTGGAAGTAGTTGGTCTCAGCCGAAGCCAGCAGCAGCTCGTACGTCTGCTCGCCGACGGTGCTACTCTCGCCCTGCTCGACCATGACCATGAACGCGGGCATGCGCAAATAGGTGTTGTCCGTCTGCGACGTCAGCTTCGTCACCGTCTTTCCGCCGAGGTATGCATACCCGTCCTCGGCACTGACGATGAACTTGACATCAATGTCATCAAAAAGCTTCTCGCACTTCTCCCGCGCCTCCTTGGAAAGCAGCGGCAGCAGCTCGGCCAGAGAGCGGAGGTCGCCGGAAATCTCCATCGACACGCCGTGGATGCTGGCCATTTCGGAGAAGAGGAGCTTGAGCTTACCCCGGTATCCCCTGCCGATCTCATCGTAGAACGTGTAATCCGCACGGAACGTCCCCTTGCTCTCGTAGGTTCTGCTCAGGTCAGCCACTCTCGCGGCCTCGTAGGCCGCAAGCCAGCTGTTAAGCTTCTTGTGGTTGCTGTCAAGCGCGGTGATCATGGTCTCGCGGTCGAGCAGATACGCCATGCGGTAGTCGTTGTCCCACTGCACGTCGTAGCCCAGCACCTCGGAGAAGAAGCGCAGAGGCACCATCGTGCGGCCGTTTTCGGCATAGGAGGTCACGTCCATCGTCTTGACACTGCCGTCGGAGAGCACGATGTCCTTCGTGCCGATGACGTGGGTGAAGCTGATCTTCTCGCTCGAGACCACGGCGGACTTCGTCACGGGGTCATAGTCCACCAGCGCACCCATGGACTCCATCGCCGCGCGCAGGGGCACCATCGTGCGCCCGTTGCGCCCCTCGGGCACGGCGTCGGGAAAGGTGATGCAGTGGTCGTTGAGCAGAATGTTGATCTGGCCGGGCACGCCGCCGTAGGAAAGCAGTCTGCGCTCGCGCAGCAGTTTTTCCCACGCGGTCTTCTGGCTCTCCGTCCAGACGGACAGCTCCACCCAGTCGTTTGCCGCGCAGTAATTTGCAAAGGCCATTGCTTTCATCTGTTCTTCAAACTCCTGCTCGCTCAGGCCCCAGAAGCTGCAGTAGCTGTCCTTGTTGATGTCGTTGAGAAGGCCGAGCTCGAGGTTGTAGAACTCCTCAGCGTCCAGCTTTTTGATCGCTTTGATCGCCTCGTCGTACTCGCTGCGCTGCAGGCTGGTCTTGCTCACCAGATCCGCAATGCTCTCATAGCCGAACGCCCTGTAGACTGCCGGATCCTCCGCCGCCTGCACGGGGACGTAGAGCGCAAGCGCCATGGTCAGCGCCAGGAAAAGGGCAACCAGCCGTTTCATCATGCGTCCTCTCTCCTTTCTCCTGTCCATCGTGTCTTAAAAACTGACGTCCACGACCACCGCGCCGGCGGGCAGCGTGAGGTCGAGCTGGTCGCGGCTGGCCGTCACGGTGGAGTTCGCCGTAAATGTCAGGTCGCACATGCCGCCGATGCGCAGGGCAAAGTCAACAGTGGCGGCGTTTTTGCCCGTCTCCGCCGAAAGCTCCATGCTCATCGCCACGCCCTCGGAGGTCGCGGCAAGCTTGCCGGTGCACTTCGCCGTGCCGTCGTTTTTGAGCGTGATGCGCAGGTCAAGGTCGCTGATGCCGGAATCATGCAGCATAAGGAGGTAATCCTCCGCCGTGTAGAACGGGTCGTCCTTGGCAAGGCAGGCCGCAAGCACCGCACAGTCGATCGTGAGCCTGTAACTGCTGCCGCTCTTTTTGAAGTTGCTGTCAGCAAACAGGCTCAGCGTGGAAACGGTCTGCTCCCACACGCTGCTGTAGGTCTGCTGGAAGGCGTTGGTCGCAGCCGTGGCGAGCATGGTGTCGTAGAGCAGCGCGCCGATGGTGACGCTGCCCGCCTGCTCCGCCGTGGTCTGCACGAGGGGATAGCGGAACCAGGTGTTCTCCTCGTAGCCCAAAAATCCCGTCATGGTGCTCCCGCCGAGGTAGATGCAGCGCTCGTCGTTGTTGACGATCATGCGCAGGTCGATCGCACCGAGCAGCGCAAGGTACGCCTCCTCCACCGGCGTTTCAGACAGAGCGGTGAGCAGCCCGGACAGCACGCTCAGATCGCCCGTGATGGCGGCATTTTCGCCCGCCGCACCGCTCACGCCGCTGCCGGAGACGGAAAAGCTCCTGTTGACGGCATTCTCGCCGTAGGTTTTGACCCTGCCGTTGAGCGCGATCTCGGTGCGGTAGTTTCTGCTCGCGTCGAGCGCGGAGGCGGCCTCCGCCTTCCCGAGCCACTCGTTGAGCACGGTGAGCTGGCTGTCAAGCGCGGCGACCATGGTCTCGCGGTCGAGCAGATACGCCATGCGGTAGTCGTTGTCCCACTGCACGTCGTAGCCCAGCACCTCGGAGAAGAAGCGCAGAGGCACCATCGTGCGGCCGTTTTCGGCATAGGAGGTCACGTCCATCGTCTTGACACTGCCGTCGGAGAGCACGATGTCCTTCGTGCCGATGACGTGGGTGAAGCTGATCTTCTCGCTCGAGACCACGGCGGACTTCGTCACGGGGTCATAGTCCACCAGCGCACCCATGGACTCCATCGCCGCGCGCAGGGGCACCATCGTGCGCCCGTTGCGCCCCTCGGGCACGGCGTCGGGAAAGGTGATGCAGTGGTCGTTGAGCAGAATGTTGATCTGGCCGGGCACGCCGCCGTAGGCGCTGATCTGAAGCGTGCGCAGCAGCTCCTCCCACGCTGCCTGTTCCTCCTCGGTCAGCGCGGGAACTGTTTCGTCCCCGCCCGTCGCCTGTGCAGGGATGCACAGAGCCAGCGCCATCGTCAGCGCCAGCAAAAGAGCCAGTAATTTCTTCATCATTGCGTTCTCCTTTCGTTTATTCAAACCTCAAAACGTCCGTCCGTTCAACGAAGCGTTCCTTCACGGCCTTGATGCGTGCTATGGTGTCGGTCGTGCCGTGCACGGCGAGCGCCTGCGCGTCGCGCCAGCGCTCGAGCAGCACCACGGCATCGCGCTCCTCGCAGGAGAGGTGATAGTCGTATTGCAGGCAGCCGTCCTCGCGCCGCACGGCGGCTTGCAGCCCGTCCTCCTTCAGCGCGCGCACAAAGGGCTCAGCCCGTCCGGGGAGGCAGTGATAGGTGACATGAAGCACGATACTGTCCATGCGATCGATTCCTTTCTTTCATAAGATTGATTGCATCATGAGATATCTGCCATTTCAAGGTACTTGTACCCGTTTTCGGCGATATGCTCCTTGCGCCCGGCGAGGTTGTCGCCGAGCAGCAGGTCGAACACCTGCGCGGTACGCTCCGCGTCCTCGGGCATCACGCGGATGAGGCGGCGCGTCTCGGGGTTCATGGTGGTCAGCCACATCATCTCCGGGTCGTTTTCGCCAAGACCCTTCGAGCGGTCGACTTTCACCTTTTTGCCCGCAAGCGGCTTTAAGATGTCGTTTTTCTCCTTCTCGCTGTAGGCAAACCACGTCTTTTCGCCGCAGTTGATCTCAAAAAGCGGC
>CAYPLM010000099.1:0-6536 GCA_964411575.1 uncultured Oscillibacter sp.
AAATCCAACGAACATAGGCTTACCGCATCCGGCGCTGCATCGCCGTGATGTCCTTATCCTTTTTGAGCAGCACACCCGCGAACGGGATCTCCTTCGCGATGCGCGCGGGGTCGATGCCGCCGAGCTCCAGCGCGCGGATCCAGTCGACGAGCTCGCTCGTCGAGGGCTTCTTCTCGACAGAGTCGATCGAGCGCAGCCAGTAGAACGCCTGCATCGCCTGCTGCAAAAGCGCCTCGTCGATGGTGTCGAAGTGGACGCGGACGATCTTCTCCATCTGCTGCTGCGTGGGGAAGGCGATGTAGTGGAAGATGCAGCGGCGCAAAAACGCGTCAGGCAGCTCCTTTTCGGCGTTGGAGGTAATGATGACGATGGGGCGCTTTTTCGCGCGGATGGTCTCCTTCGTCTCGGGGATGTAGAACTCCATGCGGTCGAGCTCCCACAGAAGATCGTTGGGAAATTCGAGGTCGGCCTTGTCAACCTCGTCGATCAGCAGCACCACCTGCTCGTCGGCGGAAAAGGCTTCGCCGAGCTTGCCGAGCTTGATGTATTTGGCGATGTCGTCCACGCCGTCCGCGCCGAACTGGCTGTCGTACAGGCGCTGCACCACGTCGTAGACGTACAGGCCGTCCTGCGCCTTAGTGGTGGATTTTACGTTCCAGATGAGCAGCTGCTTGCCCAGCGCGTCGGCCACGGCCTGCGCGAGCATGGTTTTGCCCGTGCCCGGCTCGCCCTTGATCAAAAGAGGCTTTTGCAGCGCCACGGCGATGTTCACCGCGTTCATCAGCTCCGGCGAGGCAACGTAGTCGCGGCTGCCCTGAAAGGTGGTATTCATAGCGTATGCTCCTTCAATGATAGTGTTCTTTATTATACGGCACGCGGCGCGGACTTGTCAATCGAGCGGGAAAATGTGCACATCGACTATTGCATGCCGATATCTCATGAAATGTTTATGGAAAATGCCGTCTTGACTACGGCTCTTTCAAGCGCTAAAATATTGATATCATCCATGAAAGAAACATGAAAGGAGCTCATATCATGACTTTCTCCCTCCTCCTTCCATATTGTAGCGCGAGCTTCCTTTATGCTTCCATGCTGTGCGTATCCGGCGTCATTCTGGCGGCGGAGAGCTTGCTGTGCCTGCGGGCAGAGCGTCCGGCCTGAGCGCGCAGCGGTATTGGATGGTCAATACGGCAAAGCGGCTCCGCCGGGCAGGGCGGGGCCGCTTTTTTGCACCAAGAAAAGGAGAATAAAACAATGAAAAAGAAGCTTTTTGCAGCAGTCACAGCGCTCATGCTCGTATGCCTTCTTACTGCCTGCGCCGGCGGCGGCACGCAGGACGACAACGTGCTGCGCATCGGCGGCATCGGCCCGATCAGTGGCATCCACGCAAACTATGGCATCTCCGTCAAAAACGGCGCGCAGCTGGCAGTGGACGAGATCAACGCCGCAGGCGGCGTGAATGGACAGACGGTGGAGCTGAGCTTTCAGGACTCGCAGGGCGACGCCGAAAGCGCCGTGAGTGCCTACGGCAAGCTGATGGACTGGGGCATGGACGTGTCGCTCGGCGCGGTGCTCTCGGGCGAAACGGCCTCGGTGGTCGCCGCTGCGCAGGACGATGACGTGCTCATCCTCACGCCCACAGGCTCCTCCGACAGCTGCATTGAGGGCAGCAGCCGCGCCTTCCGCGTGTGCTTCTTTGACTCCTATCAGGGCACGGCGGCGGCCAGCTACCTCAGCGCCAACGGTCTTGGGCAGAAGGTCGGCGTGCTCTACCAGAGCGACAGCGACTACTCCGTGGGGCTGCTTGCCTCCTTCTCCGCTGAGTGCGCACGCGTGGGCATCGACATCGTGGAGACGCAGACCTTCACTGACACCACCTCCACTGACTTTACCACCCAGATCAACGAGCTCGTTGCCTCGGGCGTGAAGGTAGTGTTCATCCCCTTCTACGCGGAGGAGGCGTCTACCTTCCTCACGCAGGCCAGAGGCAAGTTTGCCGACGACGTGTACTTCTTCGGCTGCGACGGCCTTGACGGCATCCTCGGAAAGGTGCAGCAGGATGTGTCCATCGCCGACAACGTGCTCATGCTCACTCCCTTTGCTGCCGACTCAACGGAAAACGGTGTGCAGAGCTTTGTGCAGGCGTATCAGGCGGCCTACGGCGCGGTGCCCGACCAGTTTGCCGCCGACGGCTACGACGCGGTGTACGCGATTAAGGCCGCTGCAGAGAAGGCCGGCAGCACCTCCGGCGACGCGCTCGCCGCTGCCATGACGCAGATCGAGGTGAACGGCGTGACCGGCACGATGACCTGGTCCGCCGACGGCAACACCAATAAATCTGCCAGCGCGATTCTCTATCACGGCGGCGAGGGCAGTGTGTTTGGCAGCGGAAAGGACGCGACGACATGACACGCCTCATCCAGACCCTCATCAGCGGCCTGAGCCTGGGCAGCATCTACGCGCTCATCGCCCTGGGCTACACGATGGTCTACGGCATCGCAAGGCTTTTGAACTTTGCCCACGGCGACGTGATCATGATCGGCGCCTATGCCGGGATCGTGGCGGTGGGGCAGCTGGGGCTGCCGCCGCTGGCGGCGGTGGTGCTGAGCGTGGTGCTGTGCGCGGCGCTGGGCATGCTCATCGAGCTTCTGGCCTACCGCCCGCTGCGGCAGGCCGCGCCGCTGAGCGTGCTGATCACAGCCATCGGCGTGAGCTACTTCCTGCAAAATCTGGCGCTGCTGCTGTTCGGCTCGCAGCAGCAGGCGTACCCGACGCTGCTTTCGCTGCCGCCTGTCACACTGGGCGGTGTGAGCATAGACGGCATGGCGCTTCTCACACTTGCCGTCACGGCGGCGATCATGCTGGTGCTCACGTTCTTCATCGACCGCACCCGCTTCGGCAAGGCCATGCGTGCCGTGTCGGAGGATCGTGCGGCGGCGACGCTGATGGGTATCAACGTCGACCGCACCATCACGCTCACCTTTGCCATCGGCTCGGCGCTGGCGGCGGTGGCGAGCATCTTCTACGGGCTGACCTATGTGTACATCAAGCCCACCACCGGCGCAATGCCCGGCATTAAGGCGTTCACGGCGGCGGTGTTCGGGGGCATTGGCTCCGTCCCCGGCGCGATGCTCGGCGGCATTCTGCTGGGGCTTCTGGAGCAGTTTTCCAAGACGTATCTCTCCACGCTCTGGGCGGACGCAATCGTGTTTGCGGTGCTGGTGGCAGTGCTGATCGTGCGCCCGACGGGGCTTTTGGGCAGAGAGCTGCGGGAGAAGGTGTAAGACGATGAAGAAAAAGCACATCGGTGTGTCGGCGCTTACCGTTCTGGCCGTGGCCGTGGTCTACGGCGTGGTGGCGTACCTGCTGTTCAGCGGCTGGCTCACGCGGCAGGTGTCCAATATGCTCATTCCCATTTCGGTGTATATCGTGCTGGCCGTGTCGCTCAACCTCGTGGTGGGGCTGCTCGGCGAGCTGAGCCTGGGGCACGCGGGTTTTATGTCCGTGGGGCTGTTTTCCGGCTGCCTCGTGTCCATCGCCCTGTGCGGGACACTGCCCATGCCCGTGCGCCTGCCGCTGAGCATGCTCTTCGGCGGCCTGGTGGCGGCGGTGTTCGGCTTTGTGGCGGGGCTTCCGGCGCTGCGCCTCAAGGGGGACTATCTGGCCATCGTCACGTTGGCCTGCGGCGAGATCATCAAAAGCGTCATTACCAATCTCCCCCTCACCGGCGGCGCGCTGGGGCTGAACACCGGCGCGATCTACTCCAACGCGAAAACGCTGCTGCCCTACGGCGCGGCGCTGGTGCTCATCACCGTGATCGTGGCGCTCAACCTCAAAGCCTCGCGCCATGGGCGCGCCATCATGGCTATCCGCGACAACCGCATCGCCGCCGAGTCCATCGGCGTGGACGTTACGCGCTATAAGCTCACGGTGTTCATGCTTGCAGCCTTTTTTGCCGGGGCGGCGGGCACGCTCTACGGTCATTTCTTTGCCAACGTCAAGGCTGCCTCGTTTGACTATAACATGTCCATCGAGCTTCTGGTGATCGTGGTGCTCGGCGGCATGGGCAGCGTGCAGGGCTCCATTCTCTCGGCCATCGTGCTCACAGCGCTGCCCGAGGCGCTGCGCGAGCTGGCGGACTACCGTATGCTGCTCTACGCGGTGGTGCTGATCCTTGTGATGCTGGCGACCAACAGTCCTGCGCTGCGAAGCCTTGCCGCGCGGCGCGCAGGAGGAAAGGAGGAGGCGTAAATGACGGCAAACACAAAGCTTGTCCCCGTGCCGCGCAGTGTGGCGCTGCTCACCGAGCGCGATGCGCGCATGCGCCCCATTCTTGAGTGTATAGGCCTTGGCGTGAGCTTTGGCGGGCTGAAGGCGGTGGAGGATTTCGATATCACCATCGGCCGCACGGAGATCGCCGGGCTCATCGGCCCCAACGGCGCGGGCAAGACCACGGTCTTTAACCTCCTCACCCGTGTCTATCAGCCCACGCAGGGCACCATCCTGCTCGATGGGCGGGATATCCACAGCCTGAGCACCACGCAGGTCAGCCGCGCCGGCATCGCCCGCACGTTCCAGAACATCCGCCTCTTCCAGAACCTCACGGTGGAGGAGAACATCACCGTGGCGATGGGCGGGCACGGCGGCTACAGCATGGCGCAGGGGATCTTGCGTCTGCCGTCCTACCATCGTGGGGAACGCGCGGCGCACGAGCGGGCGATGGAGCTTTTGTCCATCTTCCATATGGAGGATATGGCCGCCGCCCGCGCCGGCTCACTGCCCTACGGTGCACAGCGCCGCCTTGAGATCCTGCGCGCGCTGGCAACCAACCCTTGTCTGCTGCTGCTCGACGAGCCCGCAGCGGGCATGAACCCCTCGGAAACGGCGGAGCTGATGGAGAACATCCGCTCCATCCGCGACACATTCAAAATCGCCATTCTCCTCATCGAGCACGACATGAACCTCGTCATGAATCTTTGCGAGGGCATCGCGGTGCTCAACTTCGGCCGCGTGATCGCCAAGGGCACGCCCGAGGACATCCGCAGCGACCCTGCGGTCATCGAGGCCTATCTTGGCAGAAGGGAGGCGCGGGCATGAGCGAGCTTTTGCGGGTGAACGACCTGCACGTTTACTACGGCAGCATCCACGCAGTTAAGGGTGTGTCCTTCACCGTCAACGAAGGCGAGATCGTTACGCTCATCGGTGCAAACGGCGCGGGTAAATCCACCGTGCTCAACACCGTCTCCGGCCTTCTGCGTCCGCGCAGCGGCAGCGTGCTGTTCGACGGACACGAGCTACGCGGCGTCTCGCCCGACAAACTGGTGGGGCGCGGGCTTGCGCAGGTGCCGGAGGGGCGGCGCATCTTCGCGCAGATGACCGTGGAGGAAAATCTGGAACTGGGCGCCTACAGCCGTCCGCGCGCAGAGCTTGCCGGGGGATTGCGGGACGTGTACGCGCGCTTTCCGCGCCTTGCCGAGCGGAAGGGGCAGGTGGCCGGGACGCTCTCGGGCGGCGAGCAGCAGATGCTGGCCATCGGCCGCGCGCTGATGAGCCATCCGCGCCTGCTGATGCTTGATGAGCCGTCGATGGGGCTTGCGCCGCTGCTGGTGGAGCAGATCTTCTCCATCGTCTGCGAGCTGCACGCCGCCGGGACCACCATTCTTCTGGTCGAGCAGAACGCGCAGGCCGCGCTGGAGGTGGCCGACCGCGCCTATGTGCTTGAGACCGGGCGCATCACCGGCAGCGGCACGGGCGCAGAGCTGATGGAAAGCGACGCCGTGCGCCGCGCCTATCTGGGCGGCTGAGCACATATATCAATAAAGCAGATAAATCAATTCAAAAATTCGAAAGAAAGCGATAAATTCCACGAAAAAGTTAATAAAACATCATAATTAAGGGAAGTGCCTGATAAATCATCGTTAAGAAATCGCAAATGCTGTTAAAAGGTACACAAGTCGAGACGGAGTGAGCCATTGACTTTCTGTGGGATTTGTACTATTCTTGCATCGTTCGAAGAAACCCCTTGAATCGGTGCGTGAGGAGACGCAGGGAGACTGGGGGCGGAGACGGCTCTGGAAAACTCATGCGTGAGTACCGACGGTGCAAGGCCGAAAGGCTGAATCTCTCAGGTCAGGAAACAGAGCAGCGCAGGCCGCAGGGCGGCTTTGCGCCGCCTTGTTTTTCATGTACGGTGTTTTGCAGAGTAGTCGCTTCGGCTACTCTATTTTTTTAGGAGGATCCCAAGAAAATGAACGAAGTGCTTCTCCCCATCGTGCAAAAGATCAACGGCTACCTGTCTGACTACATTCTGGTGTTCCTGCTGGTGGCAGTCGGTCTGTGGTACAGTATCAAGACCCGCTTTGTGCAGGTGCGCTGCTTCAAAGAGGGCATGCACAGCGTGTTCGGCAACCTCAGTCTCAGCGGCGGTAAGCAGGAATCCGGCATGAGCTCCTTCCAGGCGCTCGCCACGGCCATTGCCGCGCAGGTCGGTACGGGCAACATCGTCGGCGCGTCCGGCGCGATCCTCACCGGCGGCC
>CAYPLM010000100.1:0-6424 GCA_964411575.1 uncultured Oscillibacter sp.
ATCTCGGCGCGGGGAACGAGCGCGGCCACGGAGTCGACGACGATCACGTCGATTGCGCCGGAGCGCACCAGCGCCTCGGTGATCTCCAGCGCCTGTTCGCCTGTGTCGGGCTGGGAGACGAGCATGTCCTCGATGTTCACGCCCAGCGCGCGGGCATAGGTAACGTCAAGGGCGTGCTCGGCGTCGACAAAGGCCACCTCGCCGCCGGCCTTCTGCGCCTGCGCCAGCACATGCAGGGCAAGGGTGGTCTTACCGGAGGATTCCGGCCCGTAGATCTCCACGATACGGCCCTTGGGCAGCCCACCGATGCCAAGCGCAAGGTCAAGCGCCAGTGAGCCGGTGGAGATCGCCTCCACGTTGTTGCTCTCCGCGTCGCCGTAGCGCATGATGGAGCCCTTGCCATAGAGCTTTTCAATCTGCGCCATCGCCGTTTCGATGGCCTTTTTCTTGTCGGCGTTTGCCTCCGCCGTGCGGGTGACTTTTTCTGCCATGTTGAAGTTCCTCCTGTATCTACATGATCTATCTGTAGCTTATTTGATCTCCTGATAAAGTTTGCCGGTGACCACACGGGGGATGCGGTTGAGGTCGGGGATGATCTCCAGCTCGCCGAAGCCCTTCGCGCGCAGGATGCGCAGCACCGCGTCGGCCTGCCCGATGCCCACCTCCACCATCACCTGTCCGCCCACACACAGCGCGTCGCGCCACTTGTCGGCGATGAGGCGGTAGAAGTCCAGCCCATCGGCACCGCCGTCGAGCGCAAGGTGCGGCTCGTGCTCGCGCACGGAGGCGTCGAGCTCTGCGATGTCGCCGGAGGGAATGTAGGGCGGGTTGGACACCAGCAGCGAGAACTCGCCCAGCTGACGTGAGGGCTTTTCGCGCGCGTCGATCCGCAGGGCGGTGACACGCCCGGTGAGGCCGTTGCGGCGGATGTTCTGCCGGCAGACCTTGAGTGCCTCCTCGCTGTACTCCCCCAGCAGCACGCGCGCCTGCGGCGCGTTGGCAGCCACGGCAAGGCCGATGCAGCCGCTGCCCGCGCACAAATCGAGCACACGGCAGCCCTCGCCAAGGCGCTGCGCGGCGGCGACGGCCTGCCCGGCAAGCACCTCAGTGTCGGGACGCGGGATGAGCACGGCGGGAGAAACGTCAAGCCCCAGCCCGTAAAACTCCCACTCGCCGATCAGATATGCTACCGGCTCGCCGTCAAGATGTCGCTGCGTCAGCGAACGCGCGGCGCGTTCGACCTCGGGCGTGACGTACAGCAGCGCGTCGCGCAGAAGCTCGGCGCGCGTTTTGCCTGCGGCGGAGCACACCAGCTCGCGCGCGGCCTGCGTGGCGTCCTCTTCCCCGGCAGCGCGCAGCGCACGGCGCAGCTCAAGATAAAGGTCGTTATAGGTGATGGCCATGGCTCACCACTGGTCCTTGCCCGCCTCGTCCGGCAGCACCAGCTCGAGCGCGCGGATGGCCGTGGCGAGCATGGCATCGTCCGGCTCGTTGGTGGTGAAGTTCTGCAGCCAGAGGCCGGGCTTGGAGAGAAAGCGCGTGACGGGATTGTCGTGCCCGCCGACGTAGCGGTTGAACTCATACGTCACACCGAAAATGGGCAGCAGCAGCAAAAGGTGCATGCCCATGCGCACCCAGAGGCTGCGCCAGTTGACAAAGCTGAACACCACGCTCGAGACAAGGATCGACACCACCACCACGACAAAAAGGAAGCTCGTGCCGCAGCGGGGATGGTGGCGCGGCTGAGCGCGGCAGTTTTCCACTGTGAGCGGCAGCCCCTTCTCGTAGCAGAAGATGGTCTTGTGCTCGGCGCCATGGTAGGCAAACACGCGCTGAATGTCCTTCTGTTTGGAGCAGAGCAGCATGTAGCAGAAGAAGATGGTCAGCTTGATGATCGACTCGACCAGGTTGTGCAGCGCGGCGCTTTTGATGAACGGGTCGATCAGTCCCGCAAGGAACGTGGGCAGCAGGAAGAAAAGCGCCACGGTCAGCCCCAGCGCCAGCACCACCGCCACGGTGGTCACCAGCTTCTGCATACCGGCGCTGCCCAGCTTCTTTTCGAGCCACTGGTCGAATTTGGACGGCTCGCCGTCGTCCTCGGGGAAGTAATCCGCCGAAAACATCAGCGCCTTCACGCCGTGCACCATCGAGTCGATGAACGTGACGGCGCCGCGAATGACCGGCAGCCCTAAAATAGGGTACTTGTCGCGCACGAGCGTGAGCTCCTCCACCTTCTCAACATACCCCTCGGGCGTGTTGATGACGATGGCCTGCTTGCCGGGGCCGCGCATCAGCAGCCCCTCGATGAGCGCCTGGCCGCCGATGCTGGTGCGGAATTTGACGGATCGATTGTTCTTTTCCATGGGTGATGGTCTCCTTGTAATATAGGATAGCACACTTTTTCCGAAAGTGCAACAATTGTTCGAGTATTTTTCTGTTTTTATGCAAGCGGCAGGGCCATGGTCACCACCACGCCGCCGCCCTCGGCGTTGGCCACGTCGAACGTGCCGCCGTGCAGGCGCATGATCTCGTCGCACACGGCAAGGCCGATGCCGCTTCCGCGCGCCCGCGACGAGCCTTTGTAGAACTTCTGCTTGACATGGGGCAGCTCGTCGGGTGGGATGCCGACGCCGTGGTCACGCACGCGGATGACGAGCATATCCTCCTCGCGCAGGGCGGACACGTCCACGCGCTTGCCCGCGCCGCCGTGCTTGGCGGCGTTGTCGATGACATTGCAGAACACCTGCTTCATCCGCTCGCTGTCGGCCATGACCTCTCCGGCGTTTTCGTCGCACTCGTAGGTCAGCTGGATGCCCTCCTGCCGCAGCAGCTCGCGGTAGGTGTAGATCGCGTCCTCCAGCTCGGGCAGAAGGTCGATGCACTCAACGTGCAGGGTGAAGCGCCCGTCCTGCATGCGCGTGAAGTCCAGCAGCTCCTCGACCATGGTGGTCAGGCGGCGCGACTCCTTCATGATGATGCCAAGCCCCCGGCGCGTCTGCGCCATGTCGGCAGCCGGGTCGGCCGAGAGCGTCTCCGCCCAGCCGTTGATGGCCGTGAGCGGGGTGCGCAGCTCGTGCGAGACGGAGGAGATGAACTCCTGCTGTATCTTTTCGGCGCGGCTGATCTTGAGCGACATGTCGTTGATGTTGTCTACCAGCTCGCGCAGCTCGTCGCGGTAGCGGTTTTCGATCTGTACGCCGTAGCTCCCGCCGGAGATGCGCCGCGCGGCATCGCTGACCACGGCCACGGGCTCGACGACGTTGTTGATGAAGATGGTGTTGGAGAACACCACCAGCGCTACTACCACCAGCGCCATGCACAGCGCCAGCGCAAAGTCGCGCAGCACACGCCGCTGCACCTCGCGCATGGAGGTGACATAGCGCAGAACGCCCACCACGCGCCCGTTGAACAGCAGCGGGCTGGAAACGGAGAGGATGACCTCCCCCGTGTGCCGATCGCGCCCGTAGAAACAGGCCAGCTCGCCGCTTTTGGCCGCGTCGGTGATGTCGCTCGTGCCGGGCGAGGTTCCGGCAGTAAGGCCGTAGGACGACACCTGCACGCGCCCGGTGGGGTTGACGAATTGCAGCTCGATGGTGTCTTTCTCCTCAAAGGTCTCGGCGGCGAAGGAGGCAGCGCTGTAATACTCGCTGTAGCTTTTCAGGCCGTAGCTTTCAAACATGTCTGCTGCGGCGCGGGCACGGGTCTCCAGCCCCGAGCGCACTGTGCGGTAATAATACTGCGCCGAGCCCAGCGTCACTGCCGCCACGGCCAGCGCGATGAGCAGCACAATCGGCAGCAGCGCGCTCACCAGCCAGCGTCTGCGCAGGCCGCCCACGCGCAGACCGCGCATGGTTGCGTTCATCCGCTCTTCCCTCCCCTCTGCGCAGCGTCCGTCATTCCTCCACGCTCCACTTATAACCGTAGGCCCAGATGGTGAGGATGTATTTGGGATCCTGCGCGTCGTCCTCGATCTTCGAGCGCAGACGGCGCACGTTCACGTCCACGATCTTCATCTCGCCAAAGTACCCCTTGCCCCACACCGCGTCGAGGATCTTCTCGCGCGCAAGGGGCTTGCCGGGATTCTCCATAAAAAGGCGCATGATGGAAAATTCCAGCGGTGTCAGGCGGATGCGCTGTCCGTTTTTCTCCAGCGCGCGGCTTTCAAGGTCGAGCAGGAATGGCGGCTGCACCAGCTCGCCGCGCGACACATTCAGCGGCTCGCTCTCCCCCACTCCGCTGCGGCGGAACAGCGCGTCCACGCGGGCGGTGAGCTCAGCCGGAGAAAAGGGCTTTGTCACATAGTCGTCCGCGCCGGTCATCAGCCCCGTCACCTTGTCCACCTCCTGCGCGCGGGCCGTAAGCATGATGATGCCGATGCGCGAATTGCCCGCGCGGATGCGGCGGCACACTTCAAACCCGTCGATCCCCGGCAGCATGATATCCAGTAAACACACTCCCACGCCCGGCTCCCGCGCCAGGCGCTCCAGCGCTTCCTCGCCGCTCTCCGTTTCGAGCACGGTGTAGCCCGCGCGGCGCAGATTGATGGCGATAAAGCCGCGGATGCTGCTCTCGTCCTCGAGCACAAGTACCTTTTTCTCCATGGAAAGCTCTCCTTTTCTCAGTTTTCACCCGCAGCCCACTCCAGCGCGATAAGGCTGAAGCCCTCGCGCAGGCTCTGCTCGCTCACCCCCAGCGAGGCGGCCAGCTCCGCGTCGGTCAGCTCTGCGGCGTACACCGCATCCACCTGCCGCGCCAGCACAAAGCGCGTGCCGCGCACCGCCGCGTATTCGCGCGACTCGCCGGTGAGCACGCTGATGGTGAGGAAGGGCACGGTCTGCTCGTCCTGCCGGGCGGAGAAGATCACGCGCCGCTCTGTCAGGCTCTGCGCACGCTCCACGCCGATGCGCCCGTCCCACTCACCGGGGATGCGCAGCGTCCAGCCGTCGCTGCGCTCGTGCACGCTGCGCCAGGCCGTGGTGCTGCTGCCGTCGGCGGCGTACTGCCGCCATTCCACGGCGCACAGCCCCTCCTGCCCCTCGCCGGGAGCGGGATATTCCACCGCAATTGGGATCTCCGTCACGCCGTCGTCGTTGGCATCGGAGGGATACAGCTCAAGAAAGCGCGACACCGCGCCGCTGCGCCCCGTCTCCTCGCTGCGGGTCACGGCACACAGCGCGCCCTCGCGCAGGGTCAGAACGTCGGTCATCGTCATGCCGCCCTCTGTGGTGCCGGTGATAAAAAGCGCGCTCTCACCGCCGGAGAGGGCGCCGCCGCTCACACGCTGCAGCTCGCTCACGCTCATCGAAAGCCCCAGCGCACCGCCTGTAGCAAACGCCGTGCCGTCCCAGCGGAAAAGCTCGGCGCTGCAAAGCCCCTCCTCCCCGCTGCGCAGAAGCAGCAGCTCCTGCGCGCCGTCGCCGTCCAGATCGCGCGCGGCATAGCGCAGATACGACGAGGAGAGCAGCAGCTGTGGCTGCCCGCCCCGCAGGGCGTACACCGCCAGCATCTGCACCTCGGAGAGCGTGCGGTAGCCGATGAGAAGCTCGCGCATGCCGTCACCGTCGAGGTCGCTGTAGGCCACCGACCAGATGGAGCTTGCCGTGCCCTCAATGACGGCCACCTGCTCGTAGCGCTCCTCGATGGCCTTGAAAATGTAGATCTTCAGCGGCCTTTCGTCGCCTGTCTTGCGGAAAAAGGCGATGGCCTCCTCTGCGCCGTCGTTGTCAAGGTCAAACAGCTGCACCGATTGCAGGTTGCTGCCCGACTGCGGCGCAACGTGCTCGGCACCGTCGGTCTGCAGGGCGTTGATCAGCGTCTCGAGCGAGGCATACTCGTCAGGCAACTGCGGCAGGCGGTAAAGCTCCTCCGCGCTGGCCGAAAAGGCGCATCCGCCAAGCAGCGCGCCCAGGCAAAGCGCTGCAAAGAGTATTTTGATGCGGCGCATTGCCCCGCCCCCTCTGCACATAATTTTACATTTACAGTGTACCATAGATTGCTGCAAAAAAACAGCCCCCTTTTCCGCTTTTCCTCGATTTATTTTGCCGTGCGTCCGCTCTTGACAGCGCCGCGCACATCTGCTAAAATAAGCACAATTGAACAGCGCGACGATCGGAAAGAGTACGCGCAGCGCTTTGCCAAGAGAGGGGCGGTCACCGGCTGCAAGCTGCCCTGCACAGCCGCGCGGAAGGTGCGTCCGTGAGCGAGGGGGATGCAGACGCCCTCCGGCAGGCCGCCGTCACCGGCCAAAGCGCGAGCGACAAACGAGAGTGGAACCGCGGAATCATTATTTTCGCCTCTCAGACACACTGTCTGGGAGGCGCTTTTTATTCTGACAAGGAGAAGCAATATGTATCTTTACAATTCTGCCACGCATAAAAAGGAAGAGCTCAAAACCCACACCCCCGGCCATGTGGAGATGTACACC
>CAYPLM010000101.1:0-6393 GCA_964411575.1 uncultured Oscillibacter sp.
GCCTACGCCCGGCTCGCCGATGAGCACGGGGTTATTTTTCGTCTTGCGCGAGAGGATGCGGATGACGTTTCTGATCTCCGCGTCGCGGCCGATGACGGGATCGAGCTGCTTGCTGCGGGCGCGTTCCACGAGGTCGGTGCCATACTTTTTCAGCGCGTCGTAGGTATCCTCGGGGCGGTCGGAGGTGACTGGCTGGGTCTTGACCCCGGCAAGCTCCTCGGTGAAGCGGCTGCGCGTGATGCCGTGGTCGGAGAGCAGACGGCGCACATCCTGCGTTCCCTCGGAGAAGAGCGCGAGCATCACATGCTCAACGGAAACATAGTCGTCGTGCAGCTTTTCGGCGGTTTTTTCGGCGAGATCGAGCACGCGCCCCGTCTCGGCGGAGGCGTACACCTCGCCGCTGCCGCCGGAAACGCGCGGCATACGGCGCAGCAGCGTATCCAGCTCGGAGAGCAACGCGTCGCAGTCCACGCCCATTTTGCTCAGCAGCGAGCCGATCAACCCGCCGTCCTGGTCAACGAGGGCGTAGAGCAGGTGCTCAGGCGTGAGATACTGGCTGCCGTTCTCGCGCGCCATGCTCTGCGCCGTGCGCACGGCCTCGAGCGTTTTTTGTGTATATTTTTCAGCATTCATATGGTTCACCTCATTTGGTTTTCCTGTTTCAATCGATTTCGTGCGTCAATTGCTCTGACCACACCCACTATTCACTCCGTATAGAAGCAGTCGTTTTCCCATTTGGTGGGGTTTGTGTCGATATACTCCCAGATCCTTTGGTAGTCCGCGTCCCCACGAATCACATGATCATGGTAGAAACGCTGGAAAAGCTCTTCCCCGGCATTCCGATTGGAAAAACGCTTGAGGGCCGACACATAATGTAGGAAAAGAGCGTTCGCCGGGGTGACAGTAGGGGGCGGCGCCCGAAGATATTCTTTCTTCCCCTTGCACATATCGTAACGAAATAAGCCCCCGGTGAGCTGTAATCGTACTCAGGAATCCGATTTCTTTTCCTCTTTGCATACCTCAGATCAGCATCGAACGTGTGCGCAGGTCGCCGCGGTAGGCGAGCTTTACCTCGCGCGCACTCAGGCTGCCGGAGAGATAGCCCTTGAGCAGGCGGTCAACCAGCTGCACATAGGCGCTGATGGCTGCGGCCAGCTCGGCGGAAGAGCACTCCGCGCGCGGCACGGCCAGCGGACGGACAAAGCGCCCGTCGTACAGCGCGCAGCGGATCGACTCGCCCAGATACGGCGCAAGGCTTTCCTCCTCCGTGCGCGCCCACAGGCGGAAAAAGTCCGTCAGCGCGGCGATCAGCTCCGCCGACTGCGTGCGGAAGATCACGCTCAGCGTGCCCAGCGTGCCGTCCGCGCCGCCAAGGTCCACCTCGTAGCGCACGGTGGGGCGATACTTGTACGTCAGGCTGGACTTGAGCGACATCGTGGGCGAGTTTGGCGAGAAAAACGGCACAAGCTCCTGCCCCGGCGCGACCAACGCCTCGATGGCCTGAAAAATGTCGTTGATGCGCCGCTCGGGCGTGGGGACGGAAACATAGTCGGCGAGGATGCGGTTGACCAGAGCGGAGCGGTTGGTGCCCAGTCGGTGCGCCAGCGCGTCCACCTCGCGCACCACCTCATCGGAGAGGGAGAGAGAATACAGACTTTTGCTCATGCCGCGCCTCCTTTCTTTTCTGCATCATAGCACGCGAAAAACTTTTGTCAAGAGTTTTATATAAATATTACGACTAATTATAGAAAAATTCACGCGTTATTCATAGTTTACTCCAAAAAGCGGCACTTAACGCGTGCCAAAGCGTAAACATAGCGAAAACTTAACTTGAAATAAGTGCATTCTGCTGTATTTGCACTTGACGAAAGCAGAATTTTTTGGTATTCTGCTTATAGAATAGAGCGAGGAGGTATTCCTTATGTACGAAAGCAAAGTCCAATCCCGCGAGACCGACCGCCTGTTTGAAGCGATTTTGTCGCTGCAAAGTGTGGAGGAGTGCTATCGTCTGTTTGACGACCTGTGCACCTTCAACGAGGTGGTGGCCATGTCACAGCGTTTCCACGTTGCAGAGATGCTTGCCAAGGGCACCACGTTTACCACTATCTCCGAAAAGACGGGCGTATCTTCTGCGACGATCACGCGCGTCAACCGCTGCGTCCACTACGGCGCGGGCGGGTACCGTCTGGTGCACGACCGCATGAAGGAGCAGGAGAAGGCTGCCAAAAAGGCCGCCCGCGAGGCTGCCAAGGCGGCAAAGGAAGAAGCCAAAGCGGCTGAGGAAGCCTGACCTCCCAGTTTCACTACAGCACAAAGAGCCGGGGCGTTTTGCCCCGGCTCAATTTGTTGTGCGGAGATATGGCGGATTGGTTCGCAATGACGTTTACAAGCCCCTTTCGGCAAATTTGCCGCGTGGTACCGCAGGGCGTCGAGGCGCCGCCCTCTGCAAATCAGGGCAAACGTGCGCAAAACAAGCAGGAAACGGCGGGCACGACGAAAGACGCGATACGAAAACAGGCCGATGTCTTAGACACCGACCTGTTTTTTCATTTAACGGAGATCACCTGATAGCCGGCGGCCTCAACGGCGGCGCGCAGCGCGCTTTCGTCCGCGGTGCCGTGCACCGTGGCGCTCTTGCCCTCAAGGGACATGGCAACGTCGGTCACGCCGGGCACCTCGCGCAGCGCCTTCTCCACGCGGCCGGTGCAGTGCATGCACATCATGCCCTCGATCTTCATGGTACGCATTTTCGTCTCCTCCTTTCCTTCAGGCTCAGCGGCTTTGGAAAACGGAGGCTTCCAGCCGCGCAGCCGCAGCGCGTTGGTCACCACGCACACCGAGCTCATGCTCATCGCCGCAGCGGCGAACATGGGGTCGAGCTTGAAGTGGAACGCGGGGTAGAAAACGCCCGCAGCAATGGGAATACCGATGGTGTTGTAGAAAAACGCCCAGAAAAGATTCTGCCGGATGTTGCGGATGACGCTGCGCGAGAGGTCGATGGCGGCGGGCACGTCGCGCAGGTCGCTTTTCATCAGCACCACGTCCGCCGACTCGATGGCCACGTCCGTACCCGCGCCGATGGCGACGCCCACGTCTGCCCGCGCGAGCGCGGGCGCGTCGTTGATGCCGTCGCCCACCATGGCCACGCAGCGCCCCTGCTGCTGCAGCTCGGCCACCACGCGCTCCTTGTCCTGCGGCAGCACGTCGGAATACACCGTCTCGATGCCCAGCTGCGCAGCGATGGCCTTTGCCGTGCGGGCGTTGTCGCCGGTGAGCAGCACCACCGTGCGCCCGCCCGCGCGCAGCGCGTCAATGGCCTCGGCGCTGGTGGGCTTGACTGCGTCGGCCACGGCGAGGATGCCGCAAAGCCTGCCGTCGGCAGCAAAGTACAGTGGCGTTTTGCCCTCGTCCGCCAGACGCTCGGACGTGTCGGCGCAGCCGGAAACGTCCACGCCGTGACTTTCCATCAGGCGGCGGTTGCCGATGAGGATCTGCTTTCCGGCGAGCGTGGCCTGCACGCCTCCGCCCGCCGTGGTGGAAAAGCCTTCCACCGTTGTCAGCGGCAGCGCGCGCTGCTTCGCCGCCTCCACGATGGCAAGCGAAAGCGGGTGCTCGGACTGCTGCTCCACCGACGCCGCCGCGCACAAAAGCGTGCGCTCGTCCCAGCTTCCCAGCGGGAGCAGCGCGGAGAGCGCGGGGCGGCCCTCGGTGACGGTGCCGGTCTTGTCGAGCACCACGGCGTCCACCTTGTGCAGCGTTTCCAGCGCCTCGGCGGATTTGATCAGAACGCCCTGCTCGGCGGCCTTGCCGGTGCCCACCATGATCGCCACGGGCGTGGCCAGACCCAGCGCGCAGGGGCACGAGATCACCAGCACCGCAATGCCGATCGACAGCGCAAAACTCACACTCTCCTGCCCGATGAAGTACCACCCCAGCGCCGCGAGCAGCGCGATGGTGATGACCGCGGGGACGAAAATGCCGCTGATCTTATCGGCAAGACGCGCGATGGGAGCCTTGCTCGACGCGGCCTCCTCCATCAGCGAAATGATCTGCGAGAGCGTGGTGTCCTTGCCCACGCGCTCGGCGCGCAGCTCAAGATAGCCGCTGCGGCTGACCGTGGCGGCGCTCACGCGGTCGCCCGCGCGCTTTTCCACCGGCAGACTCTCGCCCGTCAGCGCGGACTCGTCCACCGCCGCCTCGCCGGAGAGCACCATGCCGTCCACAGGCACCTTGCCGCCCTGACGCACGATTACCGTGTCGCCCACGACCACCTCGCTCAGCGGTACGGTGCACTCCTGCCCGTCGCGGCGCACCACGGCGGACTCGGGCGCAAGTGCCAGCAGCGCGGAGATGGCGCCGGTGGTCTTGCCGCGCGAGCGCTGCTCGAGGAACTTGCCCACCGTGACCAGCGTGAGGATCATACCGGCGGATTCAAAATAGAGCTCGTGCATGTTGCCCCCGATGAGCGAGAGCACGCTGTACACGATGCCTGCGCTTGCTCCCAGCGCCACCAGCGAGTCCATGTTCGGCGCGCCGCGAAAAAGCCGCGAAAAGCCCACCGTGAAATACGCGCGGTTGGCGATCAGGATTGGCAGCAGCGCGACCTGCATCGCCGCGTAGAGGAAAAACTGCCCCATCCCCGCGTGCGCCCAGCCCATGCCCGGCCAGCCCATCATGCCGCCCATGCCAAGGTAGAAAAGCGGGACAAGAAACACCGCCGAAACCGTCAGCCGGCGCTTCATCCGCGCCGTCTGCTCGTCCTGCGCGCTCTGCTGCCGTCTGGCGTCGGCCTGCGAGGCAAGCTGCGCGCCGTACCCCTCGGCTACCACCGCCGCGCAGATCTCCTGCGGCGAGGTGGTATTCTCGTCAAAGGTGACGCTCATGCGCCCGGTCATCAGGTTCACCGCCACGGCGGAAACGCCGCTCACCCGGCTCACGGCCTTCTCCACGTGCGCCGAGCACGCCGAGCAGGTCATGCCCGTGACGGAAAAGCTTTCTGTCATATCTGCTGCCTCCTGCTGAGATTTAAGCCCTTTAACTGCTGCCACGATGGTAGCACGGAACGGCGCGTTTGTCAAGCCGAGCCGTGTCGACGCTTCACGCCTTCTTCTCCCCGTGGAAGTGGTCGTACACCTGCCGCGCGGCGGCGGGGCCGAGCACGAGCGTGAGCTGCGCAAGCTCCGCCTCGCGCACGCCCTTGACCGACTTGAACTCGTGCAGCAGCGCCTTTTTGCGCACGGGGCCGATGCCCGGCACGCCGTCGAGCGCGGAGGAAACGGCGCTTTTGCTGTGCTTTTGCTTGTGGTAGGTGATGGCGAAGCGGTGGACTTCCTCCTGGATCTGGCCGATGAGGGCGAACACGCCGGGCTCGCCGCGCAGGTCGATTTCCTGTCCGTCCGCCGTGGTGAGCGCGCGGGTGCGGTGCCGGTCGTCCTTAACCATGCCGAACACGGGCAGGGGCGTATGCAGCGCGGCGCACACCCGCTCAGCCACTGCCGCATGCGTTGCGCCGCCATCGATGAGCAGCACGTCAGGCAGCGGGGAGAACTTCTCGTCGCCGTCAAGATAGCGGCGCAGACGGCGCGTGATCACCTCCTCCATGGAGGCGTAGTCGTCCGGGTGCGCGCTGACCGATTCGATGGCGAAGCGGCGGTAGTCGCGCTTGCTCGGACGCGTCCCGGCGTAGACGACCATCGAGGCCACGATATCGCTTGCGCCGGTGTTGGAGATGTCGTAGGCTTCCATGCGGCGCGGCGGCGCGGCAAGGCGGAGCATATCAGCAAGCGTGCGCAGCAGCTTTTCCTCCCGCTCGTCACGGGTGGTCACGCGCTCCACCTCTTCGCGGGCATTTCGCTGCGCCATGGCCACCAGCTCTGCCCGTTCGCCGCGCTGGGGCACGCGCAGCGTCACGCGCTGCTCCGCCCGCTCACTCAGCGCGGCAGAGAGCTCGGACGCGTCCAGCACCTCGAACGGCAGCAATATCTCGCGCGGCAGCACGGCGCGCTCGAGGTAATACTGGCTCAAAAGCGCCGAGAGCATCTCGCCCTCGTCCTGCCCGGCGGGGGCGGCGAAAAGCCCCGTGTCGCGCCCGGTGATGCTGCCGTCCTCCACGTGCAGCACGGCGTAGGCGCAGCGGCTCGGCCCCGCGTGCAGACCCCACAGGTCGGTGTCGGCGCACAGCCCGGCCACCACCTTCTGCCGCTTGCCCAGCGTCTCCACGGCGCGCATGCGGTCGCGCAGCACGGCGGCCTGTTCAAAGTGCAGCGCGGCGGCCTCACGCTCCATCTGCTCGCGCAGCTCGCGCACCAGCCGGCGGTACTGCCCGGAGAGCAGCGCAGCGGCCTGCTCGATGCGGCGGCGGTACTCCTCCGCGTCGGGCGTGCCGCGGCAAAA
>CAYPLM010000102.1:0-6361 GCA_964411575.1 uncultured Oscillibacter sp.
CAATGTTCATAATATCCATCGTTCCATCTCCTCCTTACATGGGCCACACCTGCAGGCCGGAGAAGCCCATGAACGCAAGGGCCATCAGACCTGCGGTGATCAGCGCGATGGGGAAGCCCTCAAAGCACTTGGGATAGTCGGCAAAGTTCACGCGGTCGCGGACGATCGAGAACAGGTAGATCGCCAGCAGGAAGCCCAGGCCGCCGGTCACGCCGTAGACCACGGACTCGATGAAGTTGTAGTTGCTCTGCACGTTGAGCAGCACCACGCCCAGAACGGCGCAGTTGGTGGTGATCAGCGGCAGGTAAACGCCCAGCGCGGTGTAGAGCGTGGGGATGGACTTTTTGAGGAACATTTCCACGAACTGCACCAGACCCGCGATGACGAGGATGAACGCCAGCGTTTGCAGGTAGCCAAGACCGAGCTTGACAAGGATGATGTTTACGCCGTAGCAGACGGCGGAGGCGAGACCCATGACAAACGTGACCGCAAGACCCATGCCCACCGCCGTGTCGCTCTTTTTGGACACGCCGAGGAACGGGCAGCAGCCGAGGAACTGCGCGAAGATGAAGTTGTTGGTCAGGATCGCGCCCAGCGAGATGGCAAGCAGCCTTGTGATATCCATTACTTGTCGGCCTCCTTCTTTTCAGACTTGGAAGCGCTCTTGGCAAGCGCCCACTGCATGATGGCGATCAGCGTGCCCAGGCACAGGAAGCCGCCCACCGGCAGCACCAGCATGGTCGCCGGGACGTAGGCCTCGGGCATGATCTGATAGCCGAGCAGCGTGCCCGCGCCGAACAGCTCACGGAAGGCGCACATGATCACCAGCACGATGGTGTAGCCGATCCCCTGGCAGATGCCGTCCACGGCGGAGGCGGCGACGGTGTTCTTGTTGGCGAACGCCTCGGCGCGGCCGAGGATAATGCAGTTGACCACGATCAGCGGGATGAACACGCCCAGGCTCTCCGCGATGTCGGGCAGGAACGCCTGCAGGCACAGGTCAACGATGGTCACGAAGCCCGCGATGACCACGACGTAGCACGCGATACGCACCTCGTTGGGGATGATCTTGCGCAGCAGGGAGATAAAGATGTTGGAAAGCGTGAGGATGATCAGCACCGAAACACCCATGCCCACGCCGTTGGAGATGCTGGTGGTGATGGCCATGGTGGAGCACATGCCCAGAAGCTGCACGAGAACGGGGTTTTGTGTGATCAGGCCGTCTTTGAGTTGCTTTTTAAAGTTCATGACGTTCCTCCTTTTCAGCCGGCCAGGGCTTCCGCAGCGGCCAGGGCCGCGTTGACGCCCTTGGTCACGCCCTTGGTGGAAACGGTCGCGCCGGTGATGGCGTCGACGTTCTTCTTGACCTCCAGCGTACCGGAGCCGCTCATGCCCTCAAACTGGTCGAGCACACCCACGCCGTTGGCAGTGGGTTCGTTCTCCACGACCTTCGAGCCGATGCCGCTGGTCTCGCTGGCCTTAACCACGGCCACGCCCGTTACGGCGAGGTCGGCATCCACACCGACGATCATTTCGATGTCGCCCTGCGAGCCGCCCGCGACTACCTTGAACGCGTAGCCTGCGAAGTCGCCGCCGGAGGTGCCGCGGTAGATCTCCGTGACCTTGCCGCCCTGCGCGCTGGCAGCGTCCACAGCGGCGGCGTCCAGGTCGATCGACTCAAACGACGCGGTGGAAACTTCGGCCAGAGCCTTCTGCGTCTTTTCCGCGTTGATCTCGGCGATGCGGTCGGCCGTGATGCCGTTGGTCAGACCCAGCAGTCCCGCCACGATCAGCGAGATGACCGTGAGCGTACCGGCGACCTTGAGAATGAATTTCCCTTCGATCTTCATTACTTTGCCGCCTCCTTTTTGGCCTTTTTGTCCACACCGAAGCGGGTGGGCTTGACGGCCTTGTCAATGATCCATGCGCAGATGTTCATCAGCAGGATGGAGTAGCACACGCCCTCGGGATAGGAGCCGAAGTAGCGGATGAACACGGTCAGAACGCCGCAGCCCACGCCGTAAATCAGCTGCCCCTTCTTCGTGACAGGGGAGGTGACATAGTCCGTTGCCATGAAGATGGCGCCGAGGATCAGGCCACCGCCGAGCACGTTGTAGAGCATGTAGGTCAGGCCGTCGCCGCTCTGGGGGAAGAGGAAGGTGATGAGCGCCACGGTGCCGATGTACGCCACGGGAGTGTGCCAGGAGATGACCTTGCGCCAGATGAGATACACGCCGCCGATGAGCAGCATGATCGACGAGACCTCGCCCGCCGAGCCGCCGCAGAAGCCCAGGAACATTTCCTTGAGCGAGGGGAGCAGCTCCATCGAGCCCTCTTTGATGAGAGCCATGGGGGTGGCAGCGGTGATCACGTCAGCGGTGGAGCCGAACAGCGGAGCCTTTTCGCCCACAGCTGCCCAGCCTGTCATGTGCGAGGTGTAGCACGCCACCAGCGCGGCACGGCCGGCCAGGGCGGGGTTGAGGAAGTTTTTGCCAAGCCCGCCGTAGAGCTGCTTGACAATCACGATGGCGAAGAAGTTGCCCACCACCAGCATCCAGTGCGGCAGCGTAACGGGACAGACCATGCTCAGAAGAAGGCCCGTCACCACGGCGCTGAGGTCGCCGATGGTGTTGTGCTTGTGCAGTGCCTTGCGATAGAGCCACTCAAACGCCACGGCGCTGAGCACCGAGACCACCGCCGCGCTGAGCACGCGCACGCCGAACACATAGGTGCTCACGGCCAGCGCGGGAACCAGCGCCACGATCACGTCGAGCATGATCGAGCGGGTGTCCTCACTGCTGCGGATGTGGGGGTTGGAGGAAGCTCTGAGCTTCAGATTTTTGTAATCATTCATATTCTCTCACGCCTCCTTACTTTTGTGCCTGTGCGGCCTTTTTCCTGGCGGCGGCGTCCTTGACCTTCTGCTTGCCGGCCTTGAAGGTCTGCGTCAGGTGCAGACGGCCGGGGCAGATGTAGGCGCACGCGCCGCACTCCATGCAGTCCATGATGTGCGCGGCTTCCAGCTCGTCGATCATGTCCTTCTGGGCATACATGTACAGGAACAGGGGCTCGAGGTGCACCGGGCAGGCCTCCACACAGCGTCCGCAGCGGATGCAGGTGGGGTTTTCCACGGTTTTGTCCTCGTCGGCGGCAAAGGCGAGCATTGCGCCCGTGCCCTTGGCCACGGAGATGTCGGCGGTGTACTGTGCCATACCCATCATCGGGCCGCCGGCCACGAGCTTGAACGTCTCGGGCTTGAGGCCGCCGCAGAAGTCGAACAGCTCGGACACGGGGGTGCCGATGGGGCACTCGACGTTCTTCGGCTCGACCACGCCGCTGCCGCTGACCGTGACCACCTTGCTCACCACGGGCATGCCGGTGGTGATGGCGCGGAAGATGGCGATGGTGGTGTTGATGTTGAACACGGCGCAGCCGATGGCGCTGGGCAGACCGCCGGGAGGCACCTGCTTGCCGGTGACGGCCTGGCAGAGCTGCTTTTCACCGCCCTGGGGATAGCGGCAGTGCAGAGGCATGACCTCCACGGGAGCGCGTTTTTCAGCGATGACGGCGTTGAGCGCGTCGATGCCGTTTTGCTTGTTGTCCTCCACGCCGATGATCACCTTGTCCACGCCGAACATCTTGGCAAGATAACCCGCGCCGCCGATGATCTCCTCGGGGCGCTCGAGCATGGCGCGGTGGTCGCCGGTGATGTAAGGCTCGCACTCAGCGCCGTTGATGATCACCGTGTCCACCTGACCAATACCGCTGGAAATCTTCACATGGGTGGGGAATGTCGCGCCGCCCATGCCCACGATACCGGCGTTTTTGACGATCTCGATCATCTCCTCCACGGTGAGAAGCTCGGGATTGGCGGGAGTCTTGACCTCCTCGCTGATGGTGTTCTGGTAGTCGTTTTCGATGACCACGGAGGTGATGTCGCCGCCCATGGAGTACGGGCGCGGCTCGACCGCCACCACCTTGCCGGACACGCTTGCGTGAATCGGCGCGCCCAGGCCCTTGAATTCGCCGATCTTCTGGCCAACCTTTACCAGATCACCAACGGCCACCAGCGGCGTGCACGGCGCGCCGAAGTGCATCGACATGGGAATGACCACCTGAGCCGGCGGGGGAGAGAGCTGCTCGATAGCCTTCCCGTTGGTTGCGGCTTTCATGTCGTTGGGATGAACGCCGCCAAAGAAAGCATGTGCCATTGTCTTCACCTCATCCTTTTTTCACTGCAAGGGACAGCAGATACACCGCCCCACATTTATTAGATTATACAACAGGAGCTTTGCATTGTCCAGAGATATCTGATAGCTTTTTGTACAAAAATTCATATTTTCTGCATCTTTCCCCATGCCGCGCCGCCGCGTACAAAGCAGTGTATGTACGCTGGCGCACGGGAAGAAACGAACTTTCGCCGCCCAGCGCACTGCGGCTGCCCTATGCACAAAACGCGCCGTTTTGCAAGCAAAAAGCATGCCAAAAACCGTCTTGCACGCGGATGCACCCAAAAAAGTGCGGGCTGCACCTGCGCAGCGTGTCAAAGAACCCCCGTCATTCTGAGCAAGTTTCGCACACCGGCGTGAGAATCCGTACTTCTCATGCTGGATTTGTTCGGAAACGCGCGGAAAAGGACGGATTGCCACACCAGTGACTTCGGTCACTGGTTCGCAATGATACTTTTTTGACAGTCTCAGCAGGTACGGGGTGCACCTGTGCTTTTCCTTGACGTGCAGCGCGCAGCATGCTATACTGAAAAAAACAGAAACGGAGGCTTTCCTATGCAATATCGTCTTATCAACCGTCCGCAGCTCAAAGCGGAGTCCAAACAGCTGCTGCGCACAGCTGCCGTGCCGCCGATCTTCATAGCGCTGCTGTATCTGGGCATTGAGAAGGTGCTCGACCTCGCCGCCGGCTTTTTTGGCGTGAGTATTGAATTTGACTTCCTCTACGGCGGCTTTTCCGCGACCAGGCTGCCCGGCATCACCTCGCTTTTTGTCACCATCCTCATCTCTCTTGTGATGTGGCTTTTGTCGGCGGGCTTCACCTGCTACTGTCTGGGCGTACGGCGCGGCGAAAAGATGCCCTTTTCCACGCTCTTCGAGGCCTTTTCCTTTGCCGGAAAGGTGATCGGGCTGACGTTGGTGATGAGCATTTTTGTGGCGCTTTGGTCGCTGCTTTTCATCATCCCCGGTATCGTAGCCATTTTCCGCTACTCCTTTGCCATGTTTTATCTGTGTGAAAACCCGGAGCGCGGCGTGATGGAGTGCCTCAACCTCAGCAAGCAGAACACGCGGGGCTACAAGTGGCAGTATTGCATCCTCGAGCTGAGCTTTTTCGGCTGGTATCTGCTGGTGGGTGTTGTGTGCGGCCTGGCGGCGCTGGTGCCGGTGATCGGCACAGCGCTCAGCGTGCTTTTGAATCTGGCATGCAGCATGCTCCTCGTGCCGTATTTCCAGCTGACGCAGGCAGGCTTCTTCCTTCAGGCCACCGCGCCGATCGAACCCGCAGGCCCCACCGAACCTCCGCACAAGAGCTGGACACCCGAGTTTTAAGAGCCACATAGAAAAAGAACTCCGTCATTCCGAGCCTGTGCGCACACTGGCGTGGGAATCCGTATTCCCCACGCCGGAAGGATTCAGAAACGCAGAAAAAGAAGCGGCCGCAAGGTGGTTTCCAATAAGATAGTATAAGAACATTGCTGACATAGGGTAGCTGCCGCACAGGAGTGCGACAAGAAAAATTGGCGATACCTGGTTTTCACAACCAGGTATCGCCTTTTTCTATCTTTAACAGTGATGAACTGTGGACTTATCTGGCAGATTTGAACGAGCAAACACAGAGTCGCCTTGAACTTATCATTGAGCAAATGAACGTCGCTGAAGGCGTGACAGCGGGCATGAAGCAGCCTGATCAGATGATATGGGTTAGAGCCATGAACAGTATCCGCAACCGTGCCGAGGAAATTGTTCTGCGTGAGATGATTTACGAGGAGGATGAACTTCACAAGCGATGAAATGAACCTCATGTGCATCTACGATGCAGGCACGAGGGCGGGCTGATGAACGCCCTGTCCGAGATGCGAAAGGAACTGAGTGACGACGAGACCGAGTTGCTCGCCCTCACCGACTCCACGCTGAAAAAACTCCCTGTCATGACCGACGAGGACTATGACAAGCTGGAGCTGTATCCCGATTTTGACGGGTAAAATGGGCGAATGTCGAAAAATGTGTTTTTAAGTATCTCAAAACTTCGGAAAAATGTGTGAAAATAGCATTGAAAAACAAGGAAAAATGTGCTATCCTATAATCACCACTCGGAAAGGATGGTGATGTACTTGAAACGCAATGCTATTTCA
>CAYPLM010000103.1:0-6267 GCA_964411575.1 uncultured Oscillibacter sp.
ATCTTCGACGGCGCGGACATCACCAAAAGCTCGGTGAATGTGACGGACGAGAACGGCAAAACCCACCGCGTCAAGCTCAACATCGACCGCCACCGCGAGAAAATGGGCATGGTGTTCCAGCACTTTAACCTCTTTCCGCACATGACGATTTTGGAAAACCTTGTGCTCGCGCCCGTGCAGGTGAAAAAAATGCCGCGCGCCGAGGCCGAGGAAAAGGCGCAGAAGCTTTTAGAGCGCGTGGGGCTGGGCGACCGTGCCGACGCGTACCCCATCCAGCTCTCCGGCGGGCAGAAGCAGCGCATCGCCATCGTGCGCGCGTTGATGATGGAGCCCGAGGTAATGCTCTTTGACGAGCCGACCTCCGCGCTCGACCCGGAGATGGTGGGCGAGGTGCTCGACGTGATGAAGGAGCTGGCGCAAAGCGGCATGACGATGGTGGTCGTCACGCACGAGATGGGCTTTGCCCGCGAGGTGGGCAACCGTGTGCTGTTCATGGCCGACGGCAAGCTGATGGAGCAGGGCACGCCCGAGGAGGTCTTTGCGCACCCGCAGTGCGAGCGTCTGAAGGATTTCCTCTCCAAGGTGCTTTAAGATTTTGGCGGAGCGCGCGTGGAAAAAGGTTGCTTTTTTCACGCGTGTACGCTATGATTGATCCAATTCATATGGAAAAGAAGGCCATCCTATGACCACCCTCGTTTCTCCTGCAAAACGCTTCACCGCTCTGCCGCTCGCGCTCGTTCTGGCATGCTCCACACTCGCCTGTTCCAAGGCGGAGTAGACCAGCGCATATCAGGAAAAGCTCGACCTCGGCACAAGGTTTTTGACCGACGGCAACTACGAAGAGGCCATCCTCGCCTTTCAGGCCGCGATCGAAATCGAGCCAAAGCTTGCGCAAGCCTACCTCTCCCTGTCGGAGGTGTACCTCGCCATGGGGGATGCGGATGCCGCGCTCGCCGTGGTCGATGATGCCGCCGCCATTCAGGGAAAGCTGGAGGAATTGGCAGCAGCGCCGGAACCGGATGCGCAGCCGGAGACAAAGCCCGAACCGGCAGAAGTGCTTGAAGTGACTGCCACCAGTCAGGCCGAGCTGGACGCGCTGGTGCTGCGCGGGGACGCGGATAAGAGCACAGAGGTGTCCTGTTTTCGTGCAAATATCACAGACCTCAGCGCGCTGCGCAGCCTGACCAGCCTGACAAGGCTTGACCTGAGCAGCAATAATATCAGCGACCTCACTGCCCTCAGCGGCCTGACTAACCTGACAGAGCTTGACGTACAGTGCAATAACCTCACGCAGCAGCAGGTGGACGAGCTGCAGGCCGCTCTGCCAGGCTGCAAGATCCGCTTCAGCTAAACCACACAGCAGCCCCGGACAGATTTGTCCGGGGCTGCTGCTTGTCAAAAAAAGCCTCGCAGAGTTTCGCGTCCGCAGACGCGAAATCGGTCTGATCGTTTTTTCCGGCGACATGCGCGTCGAAAAAACTCTGCTCAGCCCGCAAACGTGCTCGCGCGCAGCGCGAGTGCGCTGCGGCGGGCTGCAACCCCCTTCTCAAAAAAGCGGCGTCACCCGGTTTTTTGCCGCTTCATGTGCCATTGACCGCGGCGCAGGGCTATGGTATACTGTCCGGCGGAAAAGGGAGGGAGATCGATGAAATTCCTGAATCAATACAAAAATCTCAGCCGCGAGATCTATGTGCTCTTCTGGGGGCGCATCGTCACGAGCATGGGCTCGCTGATCTGGCCGCTGCTGACGCTGATCTTAAAAAACAAGCTTGGCTATGATGCCACGCTCATCGCCGCCATTTCGATGGCAATGTCCATCCTGCAATTCCCCATGCTGCTTCTCGGCGGCAAGCTGGCCGACACGAAAAACCGCAAGACGATCATCGTCGTGTGCGACATGGTGACGGTGATCTCGTATATCATCTGCGGACTGATCCCGCTTTCCGGCTACAGCATTGCGCTTTTCTACATCGCCGGTGTGTTCGCCACCATCGAAGGGCCGTCCTACGACGCGCTCATCGCCGACCTCAGCGACGGCGAGCAACGCGAGCGGGCGTACAGTCTGCAATACCTGGGCATGAACCTCGGCCTTGTCCTCGCGCCCACGCTGGGCGGACTGCTGTTTGAAAACCACCTCGACCTCGCCTTCATCCTCACGGGGCTTGCCACCTTCTCCTCCACGCTCCTCATCATCCTCTTCATCAAGCGCCTGAGCGTGGAGAAAACCAGTGTCAGCCGCTACGAGGAAAAGCGCGAGGGCATGAGCCTGCCTGCCATCCTGCGCGAGCGCCCGGCGCTGATCGTCTACGCGCTGGTGTGCGGCTTCGGCGGACTGGTGTACGGCCAGTTCAACTACCTGCTGCCGCTGAACATGGAGGCGCTGTACGGCGCAAAGGGCGCGGAGGTGTTCGGCCTGATGACAAGCATGAACGCGCTGGTAGTGATCGCAGGCACGCCGCTTGTGACCACGTTCTTCAGCCGCACGATGGACGTGCGCAAGATCGTGCTCGGCGAGCTTCTCATCACTGCGGGGCTGTTTTCATTCCGCTTCGTGCAGTACAGCGTACCGCTTTACTTCCTGCTGATGGCTGTTTTCACCATGGGCGAGGTGTTCACCACGCTCGGTAAGCAGCCCTACATGACCCGCCGTATCCCCTCCACGCACTGGGGGCGGGTGAATTCGTTTGTCAACATCGTCGCGGGCGCGTTTTCCGCCGTGGGCAACCTGCTGCTCGGGCAGCTGCTTGACCGCAGCGGCGGCAACTTTACCCCCGCGTGGAACGTCATCGGCCTTCTCGGCGCGGCGACCATCGCGCTTTGTCTGCTGCTCTCCGCCGTCGACCGCCGGCGCTTCCCGCTGCTCTACGATCCTGCCGCCGACCGGCAGGCGGAGTGAACGTCCCATTTTTTTGCAAATATGCTTGTGCTTTTTGTCAAAGCGCGCTATAATTCAAGCAGAATGCGCCCGTATTCGCCATATGCGGGCAGGACAAAGGACGGAGAAACGATGTACGGGCGATTTTTCAAACGTTTGCTGGATATTCTTCTTGCGCTGTCGGGGCTGATCCTGGCCTCATGGCTGTTTCTTCTGATCATGCTGGCCATCGAGCTTGACGACCCCGGTCCGGTGTTTTTCAGCCAGAAGCGCGTGGGCATACACAAAGAGCATTTTCAGCTCTACAAGTTCCGCAGCATGAAAATGTCCACGCCGCACGACATGCCCACTCACCTGCTGGAAAATCCTGAGCAGTACATCACGCGCGTGGGGCGCTTTCTGCGCAGAACGTCGCTTGATGAGATCCCGCAGCTGTGGAACATCCTGCGCGGCGACATGAGCGTCATCGGCCCGCGCCCGGCACTCTGGAACCAATATGACCTGCTCGCCGAGCGCGACCGCTACGGTGCAAACGACATCCGCCCCGGTCTTTCCGGCTGGGCGCAGATCTGCGGGCGCGACGAGCTGGAGATCGACGAAAAGGCGCGCCTCGATGGCGAGTATGTGCGATGCATGAGCTTCGCGTTCGACTGCCGCTGCTTTTTTGGCACGGCGGTGTCCGCCCTGCGCGGCGACGGCGTGGTAGAGGGCGGCACAGGCACGACACACAAAATGGAGAGCAGAAAATGAAGATCCTCATCGCCACCAACCATTCCTATATGTTCTACCGCTTCCGCCGCGCGCTGTGCGAGGCGCTGCTGCGCGAGCACGAGGTGGTGCTCAGCACGCCCTTTGTCGGGCACGAGGACGATTTGCAGGCCATGGGGCTCAAATGCGTCGAAACGCGGGTCGACCGCCGGGGCATCGACCCGCGCAAGGACCTGCACCTGATCCGCTCGTACCGCGCGCTGCTGCGCGCCGAGCGGCCCGACCTTGTGATCACCTACTCCATCAAACCCAACATCTACCTCAGCGCCTGCTGTGCGCGCGCGGGCATCCCCTTCGCCGCCAACGTGCAGGGGCTGGGCACGGCATTTGAAAAACCTGTCTTGTCGACGGTGGTGTCGGTGATGTACCGCATGGCGCTGCGCCGGGCGGACACGGTGTTTTTTGAAAACGAGGAGAACGCGCAGTTTTTCCTCCGCCGGGGGCTCATCCGCGCCGAACAGGCGTGCGTACTGCCCGGCGCAGGCATCGACCTGCGCGAATACCCCTGTCTGCCGCTTCGAACCGACGGTGTGTGCCGCTTTCTCTTCGTGGGACGGCTCATGAAGGAAAAGGGCGTGGATGAATTTTTCTCCGCCGCACGGCAGCTCAAGAGCGAGCTGGGCGCGCGAGTCGCCTTTGACGTGGTCGGCTTTTACGAGGACGCCTACCGCGAGACCGTGGAGCAGCTGTCCGCCGACGGCGTGATCACCTTCCACGGCTTCCAGACGGATATGCACCCCTTCTACGAGGCGGCAAGCTGCGTCGTGCTGCCCAGCTATCACGAGGGCATGTCCAATGTGCTGCTCGAGGGTGCCGCCAGCGGCCGCGCCCTCATCACAAGCGACATCCCCGGCTGCCGCGAGGTCGTGCAGCCCGATGAGAGCGGTTTTTTGTGCCCTGTGCGGGATGCTGCCGCGCTGACCGACGCCATGCGTGCCTTCGCGCAGCTCTCCCCCGACGGGCAGACGAACATGGGGCTTGCCGGGCGGGCGCTGGTCGAGCAGCGCTTTGATAAGCGCCTGGTGGTAGAACAGACCTGCTGCGCGCTCCAGCTCGATGTCCCCTCCCCCGCTGCGGTCTGAGCGCGGCGAAATCCGCCTTTGCAAACAAAAAAGGAGAGCTGCCGACTGCTGCGTCGGCGGCTCTCCTTTTGCTGTATTTTATGGGATCAAGATGGGCTTAGAGATATTTCTGCATCCCGTCGGTGGCAAGATCCGGGCTGCCGGTGACGGACACAGTGAACTTTACGCCATAGCGGTTGCTGAAGCGCTCAAGCCAGTTGAGGAAGTTTTCGGCCTCCTGATTGCACTCGCCGCCAACGATCTTGAAGAGGTTGTCGATAAAGACGTAGGAAATATCATAATTGCTCGCATACATGCCGCTGATGAAGCCGCGCAGCGCCTCGTAGGTGAGGATCTGGTACTCATCCGCATTGACCAGGCGAACGTGATAGTGGAGGTCAAAGGTCATCGAGGATTTTGCCTCAAGGCAGACAACATTGCCGTTTTCCTCTCCGGCCGCGGCGTTGACCAGCTCGATCAGCTTTTTGGTCTTGCCCGTTCCCTTTTCCCCCATGATAAGTCTAACCATAAGAAATCACTCCTTTGCAGAAATTCCCGCACTGCGGGTGCTCTGTTATGCACAGCATACCACACCCGCGCGAAAAACACAATGCCAAATTCAAAATTTGCAGATTATTCAAAATAAATTTTATAATTATCCTCAGCGCCCCAGCTTTTTGCGCAGCTCGTCGCCCTGCGCCTCGTAGCCGGGCTTGCCCAGCAACGCGAACATGTTCTTCTTGTACGCCTCCACGCCGGGCTGGTCGAAGGGATTGACGCCCAGAAGATAGCCGCTGAGCCCGCAGGCGTACTCGAAGAAGTAGATCAGCCCGCCCAGCGTCTCCGCGCCGATCGCCCCGGTGCGCAGCACCAGATTGGGCACGCCGCCCTCCACATGCGCAAGAAGCGTGCCGTCCATGGCCTGCGTGTTGAGGAAGTGCATGGTCTTGCCGGTGAGGAAGTTCAGCCCATCGCCGTTGACCTCGTCGAAGGGCACGGTGAGCTGATCGGCGCTTTCGTCAAAGCGGACGACGGTTTCAAACATACCGCGCTCGCCCTGCTGGATGTACTGCCCCATGGAGTGCAGGTCGGCGGTGAAGTCGACGCTGGCGGGGAAGAGCCCCTTGCCGTCCTTGCCCTCACTCTCGCCGTAGAGCTGCTTCCACCACTCGGCCATGAAGCGGAACGACGGCTCAAAGCAGGCCAGAAGCTCGATGCGGCGGCCGGAACGATACAGCTCGTAGCGCATGGCGGCATACTGCCAGGCGGGGTTCTGATAGTCCGCCGTGCGGCAGAGCATCATCATCTGCTGCGCGCCGGAGAGCAGCGCGTCGGTGTCCACTCCTGCCACGGCGATGGGCAAAAGCCCCACAGCGGTGAGCACGCTGTACCGCCCGCCCACGTTGTCAGGCACCACAAACGTCTCGTACCCCTCGGCGTCGGCAAGCGACTTGAGCGCGCCCCGGTGCGCGTCGGTGGTGGCGTAAATGCGCTTTGCCGCGCCCTCGCGGCCGTACTTCTTTTCGAGCATCGCGCGGAAGAAGCGGAATGCCACGGCGGGCT
>CAYPLM010000104.1:0-6144 GCA_964411575.1 uncultured Oscillibacter sp.
CCTCCGTGCCCGCGCACGTGGAGATGATGGGCTTCCTCGGCATGGGCAACAACCCCATGGTCGGCGCCACCGTCGCCGTGGCCGTCGCTGTGGCGGAGAGCCAGAAGTAAGCCTCCTTTCCAACAAAAAAGCACATCCTGCCATTTCGGGCGGGATGTGCTCTTTTTGGCTTTCTGCACTACTTTGCGCGGAGACGGCACAGCGTCTGTATCTCCTGCATCGCCCATACCCTGCGCGTGTGCGCACTGTCTTATGCTGCGCGCATTTGTCGCTGAGGGAAGGATTAGAGGGAGAGAGTGCGGTTTTATGTCAATTTGAAAACGTACTTGTTCCATAGGTACAAAGAACGTTTGCGATGGGGGATTTTTCCACAGAGAAGGGGAGAATGGCGAAAATTCGGGAATTCTCAGCTGGGGAAAACCCTGTGGAAACTGTGGATAACTGTGTGTAAAGAGTTATTATCAGAAAAGTTATGTAAACATAAAAACTGTCAAGGCACAGGACTTTTCCAGGTGAGAAAACACCGCCAGCGGAGAAAAATACGGCTGTTTCGGCGAAAATTGTTCGTCGGCATTTGGCGCATTTTCGCGCCGCCCATTGTGGGGCGCGCCGGGGCGATTACCATTTGTATTGTGGCAGGGAGACGAAAAAATTCCGGATTTCCCCCTTGACGGCAGCGCCGCAGTGTGCTATAATCTCCCTTGCGTTGAAAATCGCTAGCATAGCTCAGTCGGTAGAGCAGCTGATTCGTAATCAGCAGGTCGTGTGTTCGAGTCACATTGCTAGCTCCACCCCGGAAGCCCTGAGATACAGGGCTTCCGGGGATTTTCTTTTTTCTGCGAAGCAAGCAGAAAGGGCGGCGTGTCTTTCAAATTTCTTTCAAGTCCCGCATGGGGCTGAGGCAGCTGGAAAGCTTGTCGGCGGCACTCATATACAACAGAAAGAAGGAACCCGCATGACCACCCGTGTTTCTCCTGCAAAGCGCCTCACCGCGCTGCTGCTGGCACTCGTTCTGGCGCTGTCCGCCGTCGCCTGTTCTAAAGAAGAGGTGAAGGCGTATCAGTCTCAGCTTGACCTCGGCATACGCTTTTTAAGCGACGGCAACTATGAAGAGGCCATCCTCGCCTTCCAGTCCGCCATCGAGATTGAGCCGAAGAACGCCGAAGCGTATCTTTCCCTTGCTGACGTGTACCTCGCCATGGGCGATGCGGATTCCGCCGTCGCGATTTTGACCGACGCGCTGGCCGTGGTCGACGATGTGACCGAGGTGCAGTCGATGATCGCTCTTCTGTCCGCTGAGCCGGATGTGGAACCGGAGCCCGAACCAGAACCGATTGCGACGCTTATGGTGGAAGTCTATAGCCAAGCCGAGCTGGACGCACTGGCGCAGCGTGAGGACGCAGAGATGATCACCTCTGTGCGCGGCGGTCATGTGGGCATCAGCGACATCAGCGCGCTCAGCGCGCTGACCAGTTTGACAGAGCTTATGGTATACCGCAATGACGACCTGACACAATCGCAGGTGGACGATTTGCAGGCGCAGCTGCCGAACTGCAAAAATCGAATTCTAAACAGCAAGGCCCCGGACAGGTGATCCTGTTCGGGGCTTTGCATTTTACGGCGTGTACTTGTACTTATACTTGAAAGTGTGTGTAAGTTGTGCTACAATTATTCTTGGATGATTATCTGAAAGCGAGAGTATGCCATGAAAAAGCCTTTTCCGGCAGGGCAGTCGACCCTGCGCATGTTCCTCAGCTATTTTAAGCCCCACCGAAAGCTCTTCGCGCTCGACATGACCTGCGCGCTGCTCGTGGCGGTGATTGACCTTGCCTATCCGCTCGTCACGCGCAGGGTGATGTACAGCATCCTGCCCGAGCAGCAGTACCGCGTGTTCTTCGTGGTGATGGCAGCAATGGCGCTGGCGTATGTGGTGCGCGCGGGGCTCTACTTTATCATCGCCTACTGGGGGCACACATTCGGCATCCGCGTGGAGGCCGACATCCGGCGCGACCTTTTTGTGCACATGCAGGAGCTGGAGCTCAGCTTTTTCGACCATAACCGCACGGGTCAGCTGATGAGCAGGCTCACGAGCGACCTTTTTGAGATCACCGAGCTTGCCCACCACGGGCCGGAGGATCTGATGATCTCCTCGCTTACCATCGTGGGCGCGCTGTGCGTGATGTTTTCCATCGAGTGGCGGCTGGCGCTGGTGGTGCTTTGCATCATGCCGGTGTTCGTTGCGTGCATCATGACGCGCCGGCGCGCCATGGGCAACGCCTCGCGGCAGGAAAAGCGCAAGGTGGCCGAAATCAACGCAGGCATCGAGTCGTCCCTTTCCGGCATGCGCACGGCGCGTGCCTTTGCCAACGAGCAGACGGAGATCACCAAGTTTTCCGTTGCCAACGAGGGCTTCAAGAAGGCCAAGCGTGGTTTCCACCGCGAAATGGGGCTCTTCAACTCCACGATGGAGCTGTTCACCTCCATCCTCTCCGTGGCGGTGATCACGGCGGGAGGCTACCTTATCATGAAGGGCAAGCTCAACTATATCGACCTTCTCACCTTCAGCCTCTATATCTCCACCTTCACCACGCCCGTGCGCAAGCTGGCCAACTTCTCCGAGACCTTTGCCAAGGGCTTTGCCGGGCTTGAGCGCTTCAGCGCACTGATGAACCGCCGCCCCGCGCTGCTCGACGCGCCCGACGCTGTGGAGCTGACGCACGCGCGCGGCGAGATCGATGTGAAAAACGTCTCCTTCTCCTACGAGCCAAACGGCGAGGAGGAGCCGCCCGCCGTGCTGCGCGGCGTTGCGCTGCATGTGGCGCCGGGCGAGACGGTGGCCATCGTCGGCCCCTCCGGCGGCGGCAAGAGCACGCTCTGCCAGCTCATCCCCCGCTTTTACGACGTGTCGGACGGCGCGATCTGCATCGACGGCACCGACGTGCGCGCCTTTACGCAGACCTCGCTGCACCGCTCGATCGGCATCGTGCAGCAGGACGTGTTCCTCTTTGCCGACACCGTGCGCGAGAATATCCGCTATGGCCGCCCCGATGCCACGGACGAGGAGATCGCCGAGGCCGCCCGCCGCGCCGAGATCTACGACGACATCATGGCCATGCCCGACGGCTTTGACACCTACGTCGGCGAGCGCGGCACGCTGCTCTCCGGCGGGCAGAAGCAGCGCATCTCCATCGCGCGCATCTTCCTGAAAAACCCGCCCATCCTGATTTTGGACGAGGCAACCAGCGCGCTCGACAGCGTGACGGAGGCGAAGATCCAGTCCGCCTTCGACGAGCTGGCCAGGGGGCGCACCACGCTCATCATTGCCCATCGCCTCTCCACCATCCGCGCCGCCTCGCGCATCGTGGTCATTGAGGACGGACAGATCACCGAGCAGGGCAGTCACGCGCAGCTTTTGGCGCACGGCGGGGCGTATGCTGCGCTGTGGTACACGCAAAATGGCCGCCGTGATGGATAAGCGCGCACTGCTCGACCGCGCGGCCTCTTCGACGGAGGAGCGCGTGCTGCTCTCGCGCGTGCTCGACCGCTATGAGCAGTGTCAGACGCGCTGCATGGTCGCGCACACCGCGTTTTTAAGCCCCGCCGAGCAGGCCGCCGCGCGGCAGCTGCTGTCCGCTGCGGGCGTGCACACGGGCTTCGTTTTCGCCGGCGGGTACGAAAGCGCCGAGCGGCGGGTGCTGGCATTTTTGCCCGACTGGTGCGAGAGCTTTGACGAGGTCGACGCCATCGCCGCTCTGCGCTGCACCTTCCGCGCCGACGAAGCGCCCACGCACCGCGATTTTTTGGGCAGCCTCATGGGCATGCAGATCGCGCGCGAGCGCGTGGGGGACATCCTCGTCAGCGAGGGCAGCGCCGACGTGCTGGTGGACGCGGCGCTTGCACCGCACCTGTGCGAGAGCTGGACGAGCGCGGGGCGTACGGCGTTCCGGGTCAGCGGCATTGAGCTTTCCACGCTGCGCGTGCCGCAGCAGAGAGTCAGGCTCATCCGCGACACTGTGGCCACGCTGCGCCTCGACGCGGTGGCCGCCGCAGGCTTTTCGATGAGCCGGGCGAAGGCGGCAGAGCTTGTCACCTCCGGCCGTGTGCAGAAAAATTACCGCGACACGCTCAAGCCCGACGCGCCGGTCGCGCAGGGCGACGTGATCTCTGCCCGAGGTCTGGGCAAATTTGAACTCAGCGAGGTCGGCGGCCTGAGCAAAAAAGGCCGCACCGGTATCGTTATCAGAAGATTCCTGTAAGGAGAACATAAATGGAACAGAAAAAGATCGACCGCATCAACGAGCTTGCCCGCAAGGCAAAGCAGGGTGAACTGACCGACGAGGAGAAGGTGGAGCGCGCTGCGCTGCGCCAGGAGTACGTCAACGCCGTGCGGCAGAGCCTTGTCAGCCAGCTGGACAACACCTATATCATGGACGAAAAGGGCAACAAGACCAAGCTCACCCGCTGGGGAGAAAGGAAAGCAGACCAATGAGCGACGAATTCCGCTACGACCCCGAAACCGGCGTGTTCCGTCCCAAAAGCAGCCCACCGCCGCGTCCGCAGAAGAAGGACAACGATCTGGGCAGCTGGCTGATCATCGCGTTCCTGTTTTTCACCGGCCTTTGGCCTCTGGGGCTGGTGTTTCTGATCGGCAAGCTCAGCGACGGCAGGAAGAAAACGCAGACGCGCCGCGCGCCCACACGGCAGGCCGCGCCCAAAGCGGCAGAGCCCGAGAAAAAGACCGCCGCGCAGAAGGCGAAGCAGACTGCCAAAAAGGCCGCCAGTTCGCCCACGCCCACGGATCAAACGGCGCGCACGCTCACCATCGTCGGCGCAATCGTCACGGCGGTCTTCGGCGTGGGGCTGCTTTCCACCATTGGCGAGGGCATTGCCTACGGCTTTCCGGGCTACATGTGGGAGGATATCTTCTCCATCGGCGGCTTTCTTGCCGCAGGGCTTGTAACGCTGTTTTCCGGCAGACGCATGAAAAAACGCGCCCGCCGCTTCGCGCGCTATCTGGCCATTCTGGGTGAGCGCGACAGCGTGAGCATCGACGAGCTGTGTACCGCCGCCGGTAAACGCCGCTTCACGGTGGAGCGCGACCTTGATGTGATGCTCGACAAGGGCTTTCTCGGCGAGCTGGCCTACTATGACGAGGGGCGCGGCATGCTCTACCGCAGCTCCGCCGCCCGCGGCGCAGAGGTGCTGCGCGAGCAGGAGAAGGCAGCGCAGGAGAAAGCGGCGCAGGAGGAGAGCAAGCCCGCCGAGGGCGACTACAACGCGTACCTTGCCGCCATCCGCCGCGCCAACGACCGCATTCCTGACGAGGCACTTTCGGAGAAGATGGACCGCATGGAGGACATCGCCCGGCGCATCTTCCGCGAGATCGAGCAGCATCCCGAAAAGAAGCCACAGGCGTCCCGCTTCCTCGACTATTACCTGCCCACCACGCTCAAACTGCTGGAGACCTACGCCGACTTTGACGAGGCGGGCGTGGAGGGAGAGAACCTGCGTCAGGCCAAAAACCGCATCGAGACCATCATGGACAGCCTCGTCGCCGGGTTTGAACACCAGCTCGACGAGCTCTACCGCAACGAGGCCATGGACGTGGACAGCGACATCCGAGTGATGGAGTCGATGCTCCGCCGCGACACGGCCACTGTGGCCGACGATTTCGGCCTCAGCTCGTCTGCCGCCGTGCGCCGCTTCCCCGACGAAGAGTAACAGGAAAGGAGCGCTTCTATGTCATTTGATCTTGACGCCTTTCTCTCCGGCCGCATGTGCGACGCATACAAATATTTCGGCGCGCACCAGGCGGATGGAGGCTACATCTTTCGCACCTGGGCGCCCAATGCGCGCAGCGTGAGCGTGACGGGCGATTTTTGCGCGTGGGACGCGAACGCGTACCCCATGCGTCGTCTCGACGGTGGCCTCTGGGAGGGCTTTGTGCCTGACCTCAAGCGCTACGATGCGTACAAGCTGGCAGTCACCGGTGCGGACGGCGTGCTGCGCTACAAAACCGACCCCTACGCCTTCCACTGCGAAACGCGCCCGGCCAACGCCGCCAAGCTCTATCCGCTTTCGGGCTATTGCTGGGGCGACGCGTCTTTCTGCCGCGCCAAAAAACCGCCGCTCGACCGCCCGCTC
>CAYPLM010000105.1:0-6121 GCA_964411575.1 uncultured Oscillibacter sp.
CCCCGCAGAAGGGCGCCGGCCAGATGCTCGAGGGCAACGACATGGCCACCTGCGAAAAGCTCGCCGGTATCCTGTCCGAGAAACACATCATCTAAGGAAAGGGGATTACGACAATGGTTGAAAATTATAACAGTTCCGATATCGCTGCCTTCAAGAACGTATGGGTCTTTTGTGAGCAGCGTCAGGGCAAGATGATGCCCACCACCTTCGAGCTGATCTCCGAGGGCCGTAAGCTCGCCGACGAGCTGGGCGTGAAGCTGTGCGGTCTGCTGCTGGGCGACAACATCGAGGGCATCGCCAAGGAGCTTGGCGGCTACGGCGCTGACGAGGTGATCGTCTGCGACCATCCCCTGCTGAAGAACTACACCACCGACGCGTATGCCAAGGTCATCTGCGATGTCGTCTCCGAGCTCAAGCCCGAGGCATTCCTCATCGGTGCGACCAACATCGGCCGCGACCTCGGCCCCCGTTGTGCCGCCCGTCTGCACACCGGTCTTTGCGCCGACTGCACGCACCTCGACGTTGACATGCCCATCTACAAAGACTTCCTGCGCGGCGCTTCCACCCTGCCCGAGGAGAAGATCGAGAAGATGGCCACGGCCAAGGTGCTCGGCCAGGATCACGACGTGTCCCGCGACCTGAAGATGACCCGTCCCGCCTTCGGCGGCAACCTGATGGCCACCATCATCTGCCCGCGCTTCCGTCCCGCCATGGCCACCGTGCGCCCCGGCGTGATGAAGAAAGCTCCCTTCGACCAGGCCAAGGCCGATGCCGTGCAGATCATCAAGCCCGCCTTCGAGCTGAGCGAGTCTGACATCAACACCGTCGTCATCGAGACCGTCAAGGCTGCCAAGAAGCTCGTTGATCTCGTCGGCGCGGACTACATCGTCTCCGTCGGCCGCGGCATCAGCAAGGATGTCGAGGGCGGCATCAAGCTGGCCGAAGAGCTCGCCGACGTGCTCGGCGGTGTCGTCGGCGGCAGCCGTGTGGCCATCGACTCCGGCTGGCTCACTGCCGATCATCAGGTCGGCCAGACCGGCAAGACCGTCCACCCCAAGGTGTACATCGCGCTGGGCATCTCCGGCTCCATCCAGCACAAGGCCGGCATGAGCGAGAGCGAGTGCATCATCGCCGTCAACAAGAACGAGACGGCTCCCATCTTCGAGATCGCCGACTACGGCATCTGCGGCGACCTGTTTAAGGTCACCCCGATGCTTATCGAGGCGTTCAAGGCTGCCAAGGCCGCGAAGTAAGCGAAATAGAAACGAAAAAGGGCTCCCTCCGCCATGCGCGGGGGGAGCCCTTAAAATTTTCAAAAAGCAGCTGACGCCGCTTTTTTGAGAAAGCTTGCAGCGGGCTGAGAGGTGTTTTTTCCGACGTACATGCCGCCGAAAAAAACGATCAGACTTATTTCGCGTCTGCGGATGCGAAACTCTGCGAGGCTTTTTGGCACGCTGAAAGGTCTCCCCCGCCACGCGCGGGAGAGACCTGAGCCTGTCAAAAAAGCGTCATTGCGAACCAGTGACCGATGTCACTGGTGTGGCAATCCTTCCTTTTTCGCACCTTTCCGCACCAATCCAGCGTGGGAAGTACGGATTCCTACGCCAGTGTGCAAAACTTACTCGGAATGACGGGGCTCTTTGACACGCTGAGGGCTCCCCCTCCCCCCGCCACGCGCGGGAGAGACCTTAAAACATGTTTTTCCTCGCCCTATTTGAGCAGCGTACTCTGCTGGAGCGCGCGCTTGCTCCACAGTGACACGGTCGGCGTGAGGCACAGCATCACGGCGGAGAGAGCGAGCGCCACGGGCGCCCTGTTCTCCTGCATCTGCATGCGTCCGGTGAGCGGCGTGCGCACGGTGACAAGGAAGATCACAAGCTGCGACACGGCGATCACCCCCAGCCACAACGCCAGCAGCAGCCATAGCTGCTCATATGGCACGGCCACCTGCACCGTGGTACTGCCGGCGTACATCAGCAGATGCAGAGCAAGACGGGTCAAAAGCGCGCCCAGTGGAACCCCCAGAAGCATCACGGGCACGGCCAGAAGCAGCGACTCCAGCCCCATCAACACAAGCCGCTGCCCCTTCGTAATGCCGATGGAGCGCAGCACGGCAAAGCTGTGCACCTCGCTTTGCAGCTGCATCATATACACACATAAAACCGCCACCAGCGCCACCGCCGCGATGAGCAGCGAGTAAAGCGTGTCGGCCTCCGGTGCACTGCCCGAGGCGGCAGGATAGGCCAGGTCGTTGCAGCTCGATGCGGCTGAGGGAGAGGGCGCTTTCGTCCAGCGTGCCGATGGCGTCACCGTTGGCGAGCTTGCCATAAACACGCGCGCTGCCCACCTCCTGCGCCCAGTCCTGCTGCGCAAGATAGTCTGCGTCCGCGTCCTTGCCGTCGAGCAGCGCAAGGTACCACGCGCCGTACACGTCGTAGCGATACTCCTCGTTGGTTCGGCTGATGCTCGCCGTGAGCGAGAGCGGCATCAGCGCACAGGAAAACGACAGCAACAGCACAAAAAACACCAGTGCGCTGCTGCGCCTTTTGCGCAGCGTGCCCTACACGGCGAGGGAAAACAAATTGCGAAGCATGGTACCACTCCTTTGCTGTGTTTTCACCTACCCGTTAATACGACGGAGACGGGCAAAAACGGACAGCTTTTTTAACAAAAGCTTTTTGTAGGGTAAGCGCCCGCCCACAGCACCTTTTCGCAGCGCGTGGGCATCCGACCCGCTTATTTTCTCTTTATGTAAGCAATATAGCATAAAGTCGTGACGTTGTCCAGAAGTTTAGAGTAGTGCTTTGCCAGAGCCACCGTGCCGCGTTCCGCAGCGCTCGATACGGGAGAAAAAGCGGGGCAGAGATTTTCTGTTTTCTACGATTTTTCTATAGCTTTTCCTGTAGGAACATGGTATACTTTTGTCATATTCCACGGAGGAGGTAGCTGTGATGAAACGCTGCTTATGTCTTGTGCTGGCGCTGGTGATGGCGCTGAGTCTGTTTTCCGGCTGCAAAAAGGACAAGGAGCCCGACCCGACCGGCGGCGAGCCGCCCGTAGTGTCGGACGATCCCGTGACGCCCGCGCCGGATGTCGAACCGGAACCGGAACCCGAACCCGAGCCCGAACCGGAGCCCGAGCCGTATGTTGACCCCTACGAGGCGGTAAAGACCTACTGGTCGGACGACCAGCTGACGCAGGCGTGGGGAGCAAACCAGGTGGTGGAGCATCTGTTTTTCCACCCGGTGATCATGTACCCCAAGTGGGCGTTTGAGGACTGCGGCGCGAGCAAGTCCGAGCGCGAGGGGCTGGACGACTGGATGGTCACGGCGGACGAATTTGCCAAGATCCTCAACGCGGTGTATGAGCGCGGATACATCCTCGTGCGCATCGAGGACGTGTGGAGCGAGGTGACGGACGAGAACGGGACGCGCATGGTGCGAAACACGCTCTACCTGCCCGAGGGCAAAAAGCCCCTGATCATCAGCTTTGACGATGTGAACTACTACGACTATATGCTTGCCCAGGGCTTCACGAGCAAGCTTGTTGTCGGCGACGACGGCGAGATCTGGGCCGAAGTGACCGACCCCTATACCAAGGAGACGTTCCTGACCAAGTACGGCGACGCGACGACCATGCTGGACGAGTTCGTCTATGAGCACCCCGACTTCTCGCTCAACGGCGCAAAGGCCATCTTCTCGCTCACCGGTTATCAGGGCATCCTCGGCTACCGCACGCAGAACCAGCGTGACCTCGCCCTTGACGACCCCGGCCGCCCCGCCTTTGACGCATACCGCAACGCCGAGATCGAGGCCGTCCAGCCCGTCATCGCGCGTCTAAAGGAGACAGGCTGGACGTTCGGCAGCCACACCTGGGGACATATCCGCCTCGACAGCAAATCCCTCTCCACCATCAAAACCGACACCGAGCGCTGGCTGGAGGAGGTCGGCAGCCTCGTCGGCGAGACCACTATCCTCTTCTACCCCCACGGCGCGCGCCCCGACGGCGGCGACTGGACGCAGACCGGCGAGCGCTTCAAATACCTGCACAGTCAGGGCTTCCGCGTGTTCTGCTCGGTGGGCATCAACTCGTTCAGCTACATCAAAAAGGACATCTGCGCTGTCATCTGCGACCGTTTGCATCCCGATGGCACCACGCTGCGCGGCACGAAGAAGGTGCTCGGCTGGTACTCGCAGTTTTACGACGCCAAGGAGATCATCGACCTCGACGCGCGCCCTGATCTCGGCGTGAAATGGGACGAGTAAGGAGGCGCATCATGGCAACGGAACGTGAACTGATCGACCTGGCCGTCGCAATGCTCGACCGGGCGTACATCCCCTATTCGCACTTCCCCGTCGGCGCGGCGCTTGAGTGCGCGGACGGCGCGGTGTTCACCGGCTGCAACATCGAAAACTCCAGCTACGGCCTCACCCTCTGCGCCGAGCGCACCGCCGCCGTCAAGGCCGTCAGCGAGGGGCACACCCGCTTTGCGCGCATCGTCATCGCGGGCAACAGCGAGGACTTCTGCTATCCCTGCGGCGCGTGCCGCCAGTTTCTCTACGAGTTCGGCCCCGACATGCAGGTCATCTGCCTCAACGCCGCGCGCGAGGCAAAGCATATGACGCTCAAAGAGCTGCTTCCCTGCGGCTTTGACCAGACGTGGCTGCACTGAGCAGGAAATCGCCCGCTCTCCCCGGAGCGGGCTTTTTTGCGCGGCGGCAAAAATAAGTGGAAAAAGGTGTGGCTTTTTTCGAAAAACGTGGTAAAATATCTCACGCATCACATATGAAAAGAGGAGCGACTATGGAATTTGTTGCCAATCAAAATAAAAACGTGGACATCGAAACCAGCTTCGGCACCTTCGAGCGCCACGCTATCCGCACGCATTTCGTCCAGCTGGGCGAAAGCTATATCGACCTGGTCGAGCGCTACGTCAAGCCCGTCTACGAGGAGGGTGAGCTGCTGAGCATCAGCGAAAAGGTGATCGCCCTGTGCCAGAAGCGCGTGGTGTTCCGCAAGGACATCCACCCCGGCTTCTGGGCGAAGCTTCTGTGCCGCTTTGTGCACGTCACGCCCGCCGGCCCTGGGGCGGGCACGCCGTACAAGATGCAGCTGATCATCATGATCTGCGGCCTGCCGCGCGTGCTGTTTGCCGCCGCCTGCTCCGCCGTGACCAAGCTGTTCGGCAAGAAGGGCGTTTTCTACAAGGTCTGCGGCCACGAGGTGGACGGCATCGACGGGCTGATCGACTACGACATTTCGTTCAAGGAATATGTGGACTACGGCATCCTCAACCCCGAAAACCCCTGCGGCGTGTGCGACGAGATCTACGAAAAGACCGGCGTGAAGGCGATGATCGTGGACGTGAGCGACATCGACCGCGAAATTCTCGGCAAGTGCAGCGCCGTGGACAAGACCGACTCGCAGCTGTGCGAGCTGGTGCGCGACAACCCCGCCGGGCAGGACGACCAGTGCACGCCCTTCATCCTCATCCGCGAAAAGAAGGCATAAAGTCTGAAAAGCGAAAGAAATCGTTGACAAAACGGCAAAATCGCGGCATAATGCTATCTGGGATATTTGTCCCCAAAACCCAACGGCGCAGTGCTACTCCATTCCCATAGCCTGCGTACTGAAAAGAAGGAGGAACAGCACCCGCCCGACTTGCGGTGCGGCAGTGTGGAGACCTGCCGTAAAGCCCTGCACGCACGCCGTGCACGGCGAGGCGGCCCCTGGCGGAGGCCGGGTCGTCAAAGTCAGCATCCATGGCAACTGTCAATCTCAAAAACGTCAAGAAGATCTACCCCCTTGCGTCCGGTGAGAGCAAGAAGAAAAAGAAAAAGGCGGATGGCGCGTCTGCTGAGAGCAAGTCCCGCCTGCAAATCACCGATCAGGGCGTTGTCGCCGTGCAGAAATTCAACCTCGACATCGCCGACAAGGAGTTCGTGGTGCTCGTGGGCCCGTCCGGCTGCGGCAAGTCCACCACGCTGCGCATGATCGCCGGTCTCGAGGAGATCAGCGAGGGCGAGCTGCTCATCGACGGCAAGGTCGTCAACGACGTGGCGCCCAAGGATCGCGACATCGCCATGGTGTTCCAGAACTACGCGCTCTACCCGCACATGAC
>CAYPLM010000106.1:0-5988 GCA_964411575.1 uncultured Oscillibacter sp.
GAAGATGTGCGCCTCCACCTGTGGGTTGGTCTTTTTTAGCTGGCGGATGAGATTTTTCGTCTCAAGGCGCTTTGAGCGTGTCTCCTCATTCTCGCGCTCAGCGGCAGTGGCCTCGGTGAATTTGCAGGCGCACTGCAAAAAGGGCAGGCCGTTGTAGTCGCGCCACGCCTTGATGTCGTCCTCGCGCACAAGATAAAGCGGGCGGATGAGCTCCATGCCCTCGAAATTGGTGCTGTGGAGCTTGGGCATCATGGTCTGAATCTGCGCGCCCCAGAGCATGCCCATGAGGATGGTCTCGATGACATCGTCATAGTGGTGCCCGAGGGCAATTTTGTTGCAGCCGAGCTGACGGGCGTAGTTGTAAAGATAGCCCCGGCGCATGCGCGCGCACAGATAGCAGGGCGACTTTTCGATGTGGAACACCGACTCGAAGATGTTTGCCTCGAAGATCTCGATGGGCACGCCCAGAAGCGCGGCGTTTTCCTCGATGGCACGGCGGTTGGGCGCGCTGTAACCAGGGTCCATCACAAGGTAGCGCACCTCAAAGGGGTAGCGGCTGTGGCGCTGCAACTCCTGAAAGAGCTTGGCCATGAGCATGGAATCCTTCCCGCCGGAGATACACACGGCGATGCAGTCGCCGGGCTTGATGAGTTCATAGACCTTGATGGCCTTGGTGAAATTGCACCAGATCTTTTCGCGGAATTTTTTGCGCAGACTCTCCTCTGCGCGCTCGCGCGAGGGTGTAACATCCATACCGCATGCTCCTTCCTATGGCAGTATCAAAGATGCTCAGCTCAGCTGCGGTGCGGCGCTCTGCGGCGCAGCAGCTGCTCCGCCGCGCCGGAGAGGCTGATGCCCATGCTGATGGCCACGGCCCACTGCCCGGCGAGCAGCATGTTTTGCAGCGCGCCGGAAAGGTCGTGCTGCACCAACGAGAGCATCGCGTAGTACACATAGCTGCCCGGCACGAGCGGGATGAGCGCGGGGATGAGGTAGAGCGTGGCAGGCGCGCGGCGCAGCTTGGCCATGACCTCGGCGTAGGCTGCGGCAAGGATGCTCACCAGCAGCACGCGGTAAAACAGGTTTTCCGTCACATTGCCCAGCAGCAGATAGCAGCCCCAGCTCAAAAGCCCGCCCAGCGAGGCGAGCAGCAGATGCCGCTTCGGGATATGGTAGAGGATCGAAAAGGCCGCCGTACTGACAAATGCATAGATCAATTGCTTTCCCATGCTCTCACACCCCAAAAAGATAGATCGCGCTGCCAAAGCCCATAGCCAGCGCGCCGGCCAGCACCAGCGACTCGCTCAGGCGCATCATACCTGACACGGTGTGCCCCACCAGCATGTCGCGCACGGAGTTGGTCAGCGCCACGCCGGGGATGAGCAGCATGATCACGCCGATGAGGATCTTCCCCTGCGAAAACACGGGGAACAGCCGCGACGCAAGGCAGATGATGCTCCCCAGCAGCAGCCCGGCCAGGAGGTCGAACACGGCGGCGTTGCGAAAGTACGGCAGCACATGCCGCTGCAGCCAGCACACCAGCACCGAGATCACCGCCGCCAGCAGGCCGTCCTGCCAACAGCCGCCAAAAAACAGCGTAAACATGCCGCCGCCCAGCACGCTGCCCAGATAATGCAGCCCCGCCGGGCGCTGCTCGGCGCGGATGGCCTGCACACGGCTGTGCAGCTCGTCGAGCGGCAGGGGCTGCGCGCAGCAGGCGCGGCTGAGCGCGTTGAGCGCTTCGAGACGGCAGAAGTCCGTGCCCGTCGCGTAGGAGATGCGCCGCGTCTGCGTAAGCACGGTGTCGTCCTCAAAGCAGATGGTCAGCACAATATCGGAGGTGATGACGAAGATGTCCACATGCTTTGCGCCGTAGGCGCGGCCAAGGCGCGAGATGGTGTCCTCCACGCGGTTCACCTCTGCCCCGGCGGCGAGCAGCGCCTCGCCGATATGCAGCAGCTCGCGCACGAGCATGCTGTGTCTGTCCACGGGCTCTTCCCCCTTTCGGAATGTTCAAACGGCTTGTCCGGAACGAACAAATATGCTGTAGTATAGCAAAGCGGGAGAAAAAAAGCAATCCCGCTTTTGAGAAAAAAGAACCTCCTATATTAAAAAAGCGGCCTAACGCCGCTTTTTTAACGCAATTTAAAGGGTTTCTGCCAAAAACGCCGCGCCGCATCAGATGGCATCGCCATGTCCCCTTCTCTTCAGGTCGGACAGCAGCGCGGTAAACTCGCGCGTCAGCAGCGCGGAGAGCTTATCCTCGGAAAAGCAGCACATACCCGTGGCGCACAGCGCGCCCGTACCGAAGGTGAAGATCCACGTCGTCTCAAAGAGCGAACGCGCCTGCTCCTCATCCAGGGCGTAGTCGCGGCGGAGCACCTGCACGCTCTCCTCCGCCGTGTGGCCGAGGGCGGCGGTAAGGTCCTCAAAGCTGTTGACGTGCGTGTTCTGCATGAACAGCAGCCGGTAGAGCCACGGCTCCTCCGCGCCGAAGAGCACCATCTGCATCCCGATGCGCTTAAAGGCGGGCTCGTACCCCTGCACACGCGCGGCATAGCTTTCAAAGCGCTGCATGGCAGCCTCGTGCACGGCCTGCTGCAGCTCCTCCATGCTGTCAAACACGGTGAAGATCGGACGCGCGGAGCTTCCGAGCTGAGTGCCCAGGCTGCGCGCGGTCAACGCGTCAGGGCCGTGCTCGCTGACGATGGAAAGTGCGGCGGAGACGATCTCGTCGCGGGTGAATTTGGGTTTTGGGGGCATGTTCGGTTCCTCTATTCCTTCCTGCTTCTTTTGCTTTTTGTGGTACAGCAAACCGCGCGCTCAGGCAAGCCTGGCAAGCAGCGCAGTCATATTGTCATCGGAATACTCCACCTCGGCGGAGAACAGGCGCAGCGCCTCGCCGCCGAAGCCAAGCTGCTCGAGCGCGCACACCGTCTCGGCGGCCAGCAGGGCAAAGCGCAGACGCGCAGCAGCGTCGGCCGGGTCGGCGGCGTTGGCAAAGTGGCGGTACACCATGTACTCGCCGATACGCTCGTAGCGCAGCGCGTCGAGCGCGGCGGCGTGCGCCTGCGCCCCGGCGGCGGAAAGACGCATGAGAAGCTGCGTCCACGTCTCGTCCATGCGCTCGAGCGGCAGCAGCAGCGCGCTCAGCTGCGGCGCGGTAAACGCCGTCGGCTCCTCGCCCAGCAGCGCAAGCGCGCGGCCAAAGCGCGCTCTGAGCGTCCCCTCGCCCCGCAGGCACGCGAACACCTCCTCGCGCAGGCACAGCAGCGGCGTGAGCGGCGCGCCGTCGTCCTCCCCGTCGTCCTCCTCGAGCAGCGTAAGCGGCGCGTCCACGGACAGAAACAGCCTCGCCGCCTCCTCGCAGCAAAGCCCCAGCCCCATCTCAAAACGGCCGGGGTAGTCGTTATAAAAGCGCGGGTGCTCGGTGCAGATGTCGCACAGCCCCTCCTCGCCAAGGCCAAGGATGATGCGGCACAGCCCGTCCTCGCGCAGAAGCGGACAGCGCTCGTGCGCGTCGAGCACGAAGTGCGGCGTGGGCTCGCGCACGATGCTTCGTTTCAGCAGCGCGCCCAGCTCGCCGGGCACGCGCTCATAGCGGCGCAGGCTCTCGTCATCAATGTCGATCTCCCAGCCGCAGCAGCAGCTGTGGCGGCAGGCGGCGGCAATGCAGCGAAACTGCGGGTAAAAATCCGGCGCGGCATAGCGCATGGCAGTCTCTTCCTCCTTCCCGGAGCCATCGGTGTGGCTTTTCTGCAACATCTGTTTTTATTATACACATCTTTTCTGCTTTGTCAATGGCCTCTTTGCCGCTTTTGCTTTAAGCAAGGTGCACAATTTTGCGCCAAAAGATTTGTGTAGACTGCCGCCCGTCAAGACTCTTGACAGTGGTTCTGGTACGGACTATAATGAACCCATAATCAATCGTGTGCCATGTCCCCGTTGGCCGCATCTCCGCCGCGTTGATCCGCCGGATGCTGCCTCACGATATTTGGCATGATCTCCCTCATGCTGCCATATCTGAGACCCAGCAGAGAAAAGAGGATGGTATTCCTCTGCGCTCTGCTGCTTTTTTTGTACTTTTTTGCCAAAAGGCATGGAGTAAATATTTTATCATCTTGAAAGGAGCACCCCATGAAAAAACGCATTCTCTCTCTGCTTTTGTGCTGCGCTCTGCTGCTGCCCACGCTCTGCGCGGGAGCCTTTGCCGTCGAAAGCGCAACGCGCCGCGACCTGGCTGAATCGCTCTACACGCTGGCCGGAAAGCCCGCTGTGACCGAAAAACACAGCTATTCCGACCTCACTGACGCCGACACTGCCTTCTACTGGATCAGCAATCAGGGCTACATGATCGGCTGTGGCAACAAGATCATGGCTCCCGACCAGCCCATCAACCGCGAGCAGCTGGCCACCGTGCTCTATCGTTATGCCAAGGACAACAACCTCGTGCTCACCAAGCGCGCCGCGCTCGAGGCCGATGCCTCCGACTGGGCGGACGACGCGATCTCCTGGGCCGTGGCCAACGGCGTGTTTGACGGCATCAACGCCGACGCGGAGATCACCACCGCCGAGCTGAACACCGTGCTCGCCAACCTTGCCAAGGTGGAAAAGGATCCCATCGCCGCTGACCTCAACGCCATCATCGACTATCCCGGCGTGTCCGGCTACGCCGTAATGGCCTACAAGGACGGCAAGCTGATCTATCAGCGCACCGGCGGCGACCGCTACATTGACGCGGAGGATCCCGCCAACAACCTGCCGCTCGAGCTCGACAGCCGCTACCGCACCGCCTCCATCTCCAAGACCTTCGCCACCGTCGGCGCGATGATGCTCGTGGAGCAGGGCAAGCTCGACCTTGACAAGGACGTGAGCGAGTACCTCGGCTTCACCCTGCGCAACCCCAGCTACCCCGACACGGCCATCACCACCCGCATGCTCCTCTCCCACACCTCCTCCATTCAGGACGGCAGTGTGTACTCCATCGCCCCCGAGTACAGCGTGCAGGAGTTCTTCACTCCCGCGGGCAAGTACTGGAACGACGGCGAGCACTTTGAAAACTCCAACGATGGCGTCGACCGCAGCCCCGGCAACTGGTTCCACTACTGCAACCTCAACTACGGTCTGGTGGGCACCATCATCGAGCGCATCAGCGGCCAGCGCTTCGATATCTACATGAAGAAGAACGTGCTCGAGCCCATGGGCATCAACGCCAGCTACAACCCCGGCGACTTTGACGAGGAAGAGGTCAAGAACGTTGCCGTGCTCTATCAGAAGCAGACCAACGGCGTTTGGAACGAAGCCGGCCCCTACATCGCCCAGATCGACGACTATCGCGGCGAGGTGCAGGATCCCAACAAGGTGCTCATCACCAACCCCGACCTGCAGGACGCTGTCACCCTTGAGCCTCTGGACAACTACGTCATCGGCACCAACGGCTGCCTCTTCAGCCCCCAGGGCGGTCTGCGTGTCAGCCCCGAGGAGATGAAGGTGCTCTTTGAGCTCTTCCTCAACGACGGCGTGGTCAACGGCAAGCGCATTATCTCCAAGGAATCCATCGACGCCATGTTCACCCCCACCTTCTACGCCAATGCCGACCAGAGCAACGGCAACACCTACGGCGGTCTGATGTGCCGCTACGGCTTTGCCGTGCAGGAGATGTCCGGCGAGTTCGCCGGCGGCGACTGCCTGCTCAAGGATCGCAAGGTCTCCCTCTTCGGCCACTTCGGTGAGGCGTATGGCCTGCTGGCCGGTTACTTTATGGATCGTGAGACCGGCACGGTGATCTACTACGCAATGACCGGTCAGGGGCGCGAGGACACCGAGCACTACGGCCTGTATTCCGGCATGTACGAGTGGGAGGAAATGTTCTGCACCGCCCTGCTCGACGGTCTGTTCCCCGAGCTGTAAAAGAATATCGTTTTACACATAAAGGAGCGGAGAGGTTCAGCCTCTCCGCTCCTCTTTATTCAGGCTCTATGTCAATAG
>CAYPLM010000107.1:0-5855 GCA_964411575.1 uncultured Oscillibacter sp.
CCATCGTCAACCTGCCCCCGCGCAAGATGATGGGGCAGGAGAGCTGCGGTATGCTGCTGTCCGCCGTGCACACCGAAAAGGGCGAGGAAGTGCTCAACCTCATCATGGTCGACGACAAGATCCCCGCCGGGGCAAAGCTCTGCTGAGAACCGTCAAAAAGCGGCTGGCGTGCCGACTGTTTCTGCAAGGAGGACAGGATGATCTTTGATACCCACGCCCACTACGATGATGACGCCTTCGACACCGACCGTGAGGCGCTTCTCGCCGCTCTGCCCGGCGCGGGCGTCTCACTCGTGCTCGACCCCGGCTGCAACCTCGACTCCTCCCGCCGCGCGGTGGAGCTTGCACAGCGCTTTGCGCACGTCTACGCCGCCGTGGGCTGGCATCCGGAAAATTGCGCGCCCTACACCGAAGAGAGCCTTGACACACTGCGCGCGTGGGCGGCGGAGGACAAGGTCGTCGCCATCGGCGAGATCGGGCTGGACTACTACTGGGCGGAAAATCCGCCGCGCGAGCACCAGCAGAAGGTGTTTCGTGATCAGCTCGCGCTGGCGCAGGAGCTTTCGCTGCCGGTGATTGTCCACGACCGCGAGGCGCACGCGGACAGTCTTGCCATCGTGAAGGAATTTCCCGCCGTGCGCGGTGTGTTCCACTGCTATTCCGGCAGTGTTGAGTTGATGGAGGAGCTTTTACGTCTTGGCTGGTACATTGGCTTCGACGGCCCCGTGACGTATAAAAACGCGCGCAAGGCCGTCGACTGCGCCCTTGCCTGTCCGCTTGAGCGCATGCTGCTCGAGACGGACAGCCCCTACATGTCTCCCGTGCCCGTGCGCGGCACGCGCAACGACTCGCGCAACGTCGCCCACATCGCCGCGCGCGTCGCACAGCTTCGCGGCCTGAGCACGGAAGAGCTCGTCGCGCGCACCGCCGAAAACGGGAAGCGGCTGTTCAAAATCGAATAGGAAAAAGCGAAAGAGCACCGCAAAGGCCAGGCGGCCTTAGGCCGCCTGGCCTTTGCGGTGCTCTTTTCGCGGCTGCACCGGATCAGAGGATGTACTCTGTGATGCAGTCGTACCAGTGGACATAGGTGACGCCGTTGACGGTGAGGCGGTCGTTGTCAGGCAGAAACTCGTGCCAGAGCTTTCCCTGCGCGAAGCGGTCAATGGCCCAGTCGTCGCGGTTGAAGCGACGCCAGAGAATGGTTTTGCCGTTTTTATCGAGAAACTGCTCGCTGACCACGGCGTCGTTGTAGGTCTCAATGTCCATCACGCAGACGGTATCATAGCTTTTGCCGTTGATGGTCACGGTGTAGCGCCCCACGATGTCGAGCAGAAAGGGCTTGTCGGCGGAGGTGACAACGCTGCCGTCGCGCCTGATATCCCCCTTGGGGGAGAGGTTCACCTCGTTGCCGCAGTTGTCCTCGCCAAAGCCCCAGTTGGGCAAAAACTCGTCGCCGTCGAGAAACGTGATGTAGTTGCGCACGTCGCCGTCGTTTCGCATCGTGGCAAGGTAGCGGCAATGCGTGTCGGTCAGCTGCGCGACAAACGTCCGCTCAATCACATCGTTTTTGTCCGAGCAGGACGCCTCGCGCGCGGTGAGCTCCACGCCCTCGATGCCGTGCACCTTTGCCTTGCCGGTCACGCGCAGGTCAAACACATGGTCGCACTTGCGCGAGGGGATGTCGTACATGCCCCAGCTGAGCTTTTCGCCCAGCTTCGGCACGAGGAACCAGCCCATCAGCTCTTCCCACTTGACAGAGAAGGGGGCGAGGGGGCTTGCTTCAATTTTATATGTGGGGATCAGTTCGGGCATTTTTTTCATGTCAGGGCCTCCTTTTGCTTGTTCGGTTTGATAGGGGTACTTGCTTTTAAAGTTCTGTTTGGCGGTGTGCAGGCGGCTTTTTACCGTCCCCACGGGGATGCCAAGGCGCGCTGCGATCTCGCTTTGCGGCAGTTCCTTCCAATAATAGAGGTAGAGGATCTGCTTGTCCCGGTCGCCCAGAAGCTCCAGCGTTTCGCGCACGGCGCTCTCCACGGAGAGCCCGCGGCGGCTGTCGAACAGCTCGCGCTCTGAAAGCTCGTCGATGGGGATCTCGTACTGCGCGGCCTTTTCGCGGAAATAGTCGTTGCACTTGTTGCGCGCGATGCTCAAAAGCCACGCCTTGAACGCGCCCGCGTCCTTCAGCTGCGGAAACTTCTGGTACGCAGAGATGAGCGTCTCCTGCAGCACGTCGTCCGCGTCCGCCCGCTCGCCGATGCGAAAGCGTACAAAGCGCTCCACCACCGCATGCTGCGCCGAAAGCAGCGCTTCAAACTCCTTCATATCATCACCTCTCTTGCCTGTATGGGATGAAACCGGTTTCACTGATATAGACGGCTTTTGGCGGCGAAAGGTTCATCTCCGAAAAAGAAAAACGTCCTGAACTCTCCGGTCAGGACGTTTCTGCATGCCTCAGCCCGCCTTACAGCGTTTCAAAAAATGCGTCGAGACGGGTGCTGATCTGCCCGCTGTCGCCGGTGGAGTAGTCCGTCTCCAGGCGGAGGAAGGGCTTGCCGAGCGTCTGGGCGAGGCGGCCGATCTGCCGCGCTTCGATGGCGTAGGGCGTGCAGGTTTGCAGGTCGACCTCCACGATGCCATCCACGGCGTACTCCTCGCTCAGCTGGCGCAGCAGCTCCATACGGCCGCCGTCGGGCGTCATGACTGCGCAGCCAATGTCGAGATACCGCGCGGCGATGGCGCCGACGATGTCGGGCGCATCCGCGTCCACGAGCTGGTAGGACGCCTTGATGCCCGTGCAGTTTTCAAAGCAGACCACCACGCCGCCGCTTTTCTCGATGGCGCCGACGATCTTGTTGAGCACGCCGCCGATGGGGCAGCCGGTGACGAGAATGCGTTTTGCCGTGGGCGGCACGGTGCGCTCGCCGCTGTGGTAGGCGGCGGTGAGCCCCTGACGCAGCTCGTCAAGCTGGCGCACTCTCTGCGCGGGGTCAAACACAAAGCCCGCGCCGTCGAGCGTCTGGTAGAGCTGCTGGCCGAAGGCCATGGGCGGCGAGAGCCTTTGCACCTGCATCAGCGCAAGCCGCGCCTGACGCTCTGCGTTGCGCTGCCGCGCAGCCTCGCGCAGCGCCGCGTCCGTGATGGAAACGCCGAAGCGCTCCTCTAAAAACGCAATAAAGCGCCGCAGTTCCTGCGTCCACATGGAAAGGGCGTACTCCTCGCGCCCCTGCGGCAGATGCAGGATGTACACCGGCTTGAGCTCGCCGAGCAGCTCGTACATCTTCTTTTTGCCGTCGCAGGTGGTCTCGCCCACGATGAGGTCAGAGAAGTAGGTGTAGGGGCACTTGTCCGACACCGCAAAGCCGTAGCTCGATTTGATCAGCGGGCAGAGGTTTGCCGGCAGGTGCGCCTCCGCTGCGGGGATGGTCTCCTGGCTCATGCCGCAAAGGCTCACCGGCGTAAAGCCCGCCGCGTCCAGAATTTCAAGCGGCGTGAAGGTGCAGAAGGTGCCGGCCACCCGGCCGCCCTGTTCCTTGAGCTCCTTAACGCGCAGAAAACCCTCCCGGCGCGCCTGACTAAACTGTTCAAATTTTTCTGGCAGCTGATAGTTCATATGCGTTTCTCCTTTCAGATGTTCCTTTGACGATGGAAAGCCCCATGCGCGGTCTCAGCTCTGCCGCACCACCCAGGCGTTTTGCTCTTTTTTGATCTGGTAGGGCAGTGACAGCGCGGCAAGACCCCGGTTCATGCTGGCCTTGCGCTGCGTTTTCCCCTTGCGGATGCCCATCAGCTCGCGCAGCCGCGCCCCGTCACCCGCACAGAGCGCATAGCAGTGCGCCTTAAAGCGCTGCTGGAAGGCGAGGTAAAATGCCTCCTGCTGTTCAGCCTCCACCCGCTGCCCCAGCTGCTGGCGCAAAAACTCCTCCAACGAGCCGTCCTGCACCCGCTGCACCTCTCCGCCTGCGCCCTCGAGCCACGACAGTGCGTACCGGGGATACGCCTCCGGGTCGGCGCACTGCTCGCGCAGCTGCGTGTAAAGCGCGTGCAGGCGGCACAGCCTCTCGTAGGCGAGCGGATTGGGAACGAGCGCGCGATCCTCGCCGATGCTGAAAAGCGCGTTGATATGCGCCCGCCCGGCAAGCCACAGCTCCTGCAAAAGGCGCGTCTGCTCTGCCGCCGAGGGAGCTGCGTAATAGTGCGTCTGCGCCGCCGCAAGCACGCGCTCTACGGCGCTTTTCTGTTCGCTGACCTGCAGCAGCCGGGCGTTAAGCGTCTGCACGCTGGGCAGCGCGAGGTAGACGTTGAGCGTTTCACCCGCCCGAAGCGGACAGCGCGCCAGCCACGCGCGCAGCTGCTCGCCGCTGCCGAAGGGGAGGACAAGATGGCGCAGCGCCTCGTCATGCAGACGCACGTCCTCGCTCAGCCCCGCAGCGATGAGCACGCGTGCGCCGCACTGCCCCTGCTCCAACGCGCACCAGAGCGCGCTGCCGCGCTTTTCTGCCGTCAGCAGCGTGGCCTCGATGCCCTGCGCGCGCAGACTGCGCCGTAGCTTTTCGCCCATCTGCCGCGACGCGGCCCAGAAAAGCCACTTTTCTTCCTCCGGCGTTTGCCGCAGCGGCGCGCAAAGCTCGTCCGGCTGCGCAAAAAACTGCACGCGCCAGCGCCCCGCAGCGTACACGTTGCGGTAAAGCAGCGGCGGCTGCGCTGTCATCGGCAGCGACCGCGACGCCTGACGCTGCCAGCGCTCGAGCGCGGCGGCCAGCACCGGCGCGGCGTCGCACATCGACGCGGAGAGAAACAGCATCGCTGCGTCGCGGTATCGGTCGGCCAGACGTTCCAGCAGCAGCCCCGTGCGCGGGTCGGAAAGGCAGTTCTCCCAGAAAAGGTGCGCCTCGTCGAGCACCACATACCACAGCGGCGGCAGGCCCTTTTTTTCAAGGCTCATGAACGTCTCGTACTCCGCCACCGCCAGCGCCGCGCCGTTTGCATAGGAAAACACCATTGCGCCCGGCACGCTGCGCTCAGCAAGCCCCTGCGCGCGTGACAGCGCCGCCATCTCCCGGCAGGAGGCGCGGCTGCCCAGATACAGCGCGCTGCGCCCCTGTCCCAGCGCGAAGGGGAAGAATGTTTCGGCGAGGAAGGCGGTTTTCCCCGTGCCTGCCGGTGACTGGATGAAAACGCGCGAGGCCGCCGAAAGCCCCTGCATGCGCGTCCATGTGCGGTAGTCCTCTCCCATGCCGTCCGCAAGCCGCGCGCAGCAAAGCGTGCGCTCGTCCAGCTGCGCGCCCAAAAGCCTGTCCGTGTTTCCCATGGCTCACCTCAAAAGTTGGATTCGCTATTATTATACATCATACTTCCCACCTGTCAAGAGCAAGTCCGCCGGAGGCAGGAAGAGAGAGCTTTTTGCTTTGACGAGCGCATGCAAACATTTCCATCCGCTACGAGAATATCGAGGTGCTCTGCCAGCTGCTCGAGTGCACGCCGAACGAGCTGTTCTGCTTTTCGGAGTGAGTGGCGGTGCAGGGGCTTGCGCAGCGGGGCGGAAGGTGCTATACTGGTCGAAAACCGGCGGGCACAGCCTCTGCCGGGCGGAAATGATCTGAGTTTACGAAAAGTGAGGAAATCAAGATGGGTATCGTGGTGCTGGGCGCGATCTTTGTGGACGTGAAGGGCTACCCTGCGGATGTATACATCCCCGGCGGGCGCAACGCCGGACGGGTGGAGCAGGTGCACGGCGGCGTGAGCCGCAACATCGCCGAGGATATCGCCAACGTCGAGCTGCAGCCGACGTTCATCAGCCTCGTGGACGACACGGGCGCGGGGGAGGACGTGGTGCGCAAGCTCAAAGCGCACAAGGT
>CAYPLM010000108.1:0-5852 GCA_964411575.1 uncultured Oscillibacter sp.
GCATGACTTCGCCGTCGCTGCGGCCGATGGGGGAGAAGTCGGAGCCGCCCTTGGCGCCGCCGATGGGCAGGCAGGTCAGAGCATCCTTGAAGATCTGCTCGAAGCCAAGGAACTTGATGATGGAAAGGTTGACGTTGGACGCGAAGCGCAGACCGCCCTTGTAGGGGCCAAGCGCCGCGTTGTACTGCACGCGGTAACCACGGTTGACATGATACTGGAGATTGTCGTCCATCCAAACAACACGGAACTCGACCGTGCGCTCGGGCTCGACCATGCGCTCAAGCAGGCAGGCCTTCTCGTACTCGGGGTGAGCATCGATGACGGGCTCGATGGAGGAAAGGACTTCCTCGACGGTCTGCAGGAACTCAGGCTCGTTGGCGTTCTTGGCCTTGGTCTCAGCAAGAACTCTTTCGATATAAGCGTTCATAACAAATTGCCTCCTCTTAATTTTGCTCTTTGCAGAGCATTTCTGATGGTGATTCCATCTTGGATAAAGATTACCACACTTTTCCCAATTTCACAAGGGGTCTTTTCAAATTATTCTTTGACGCAGTTGGAGAAAATGCAAGCCATTTTTTGTGCAATCCGCAGAAAATCCAGAAATTCTTTCCCCTTTTCAATAACAGACTTTAAAATTTATGCATAGAATCCTTCATTTTACACCCATCTCATGCAGGAGACTCTGCACAGCGGCATCGCTGGTGGCCCAGGAGGTGCACACGCGCACGGCGCTGCGCTCAGGGTCGACCCGCTGCCAGTACGAGAAGGCGAACTTCTGCGAGAGCATGGCAAGCGCCGTGTCGCGCAGGATGGGGAACTGCTGGTTGGTGGGAGAATCGAGCAGAAAGCGGCAGCCGCGCGCGCTGAGTGCCTGGCGGATGTGCATCGCCTGTGCATCCGCCTGTGCGCCGATGCGCTGGTAGGTGTCGCCGTCGAGCAGCTCAAGGAACTGAAGCCCCATCAGCCGCCCCTTGGCAAGGCGCCCCACGCGCTGCTTGAGGATATAGCGAAAGTCCTGCTTGAGCATGGGATTGAGCAGCACGAGCGCCTCACCGAACAGCGCGCCGCACTTGGTGCCGCCGATGTAGAACGCATCGCAAAGCTCGGCGAGCAGCGGCAGCGTGACATCGTTGTCCGGCGCGCCGAGGGCATAGGCAAGGCGCGCGCCGTCGACATAGAGCATCAGCCCGTACAGGTCGCACACCTCACGCAGCGCGCGCAGCTCCTGCGCGGAGTAGAGCGTGCCAACCTCCGTGGGCTGGGAGACATAGACGAGGCGGGGCTGCACCATGTGCTCGCGCGAAACGTCGGCGAGGTGCGCGGCGCAGCAGTTTGCCACCGCGTCGGCGGTGAGCTTGCCGTTCACGCCCGGAAGCGCAAGCACCTTGTGCCCTGTAGCCTCGATGGCGCCGGACTCGTGCACGTTGATGTGCCCCGTGTCGGCACACACCACGCCCTGATGCGGGCGCAGCGCTGCGGCCATGACCACAAGGTTGCACTGCGTGCCGCCCACGACAAAGTGCACGGCGGCCTGCGGTGCGCCGCACAACTCACGCACGCGCGCGGCGGCCTGCGCGCAGTAAATATCCTCGCCGTAGCCGGTGGTCTGCTCAAGGTTGGTCTCAGACAGGCGCGCAAGAATCTGCGGCAGCGCGCCCTCGGTATAATCGCTGTCAAAGCGGATGATGGTCTGTTCCATGTTCTCTCTCCTCAGTTGATTTTTTCTACATTATAGGCTTCCACCCAGTACTGCCCCTCATCGCCGTCGCGCCACGTCACGCGCACGCGGTCGCCCGTGCTGAGAAGTGGTGCGCAAGCCACCTGCGCCGCGCTGGCGCGCACGGTGAACTCGTTCTCCCCCACGAAGCGGAGGAAATACACGCTGTTGCCGCCGACGACAGCAGAGCGCAGCTCGGCGATCACGCCGGTCTTTTCCAGCAGATCGCCCACCGGGGCGGCAGCGGAGCCGTCGATGAGCTGCTTTTCCAGCAGCATCTGCCGGTAACTCTCCTCACAATCGGACACGCTCGCGCCGGTGGCGACGATCTGATACTGGTTGACGTTGACCATGGCGTAGAGCTTGACAAGCTCGCTGGCATCCTTGAGCGCCATAAAATACGTGGGCTGCCCGGCGATGTTGAGCAGCAGCGGGAACGTGGCGGTGTAGTTAAGGTGCTGCACCTGCCCCTCGGCGCTGTCCATGGCAGAATACTCCTCCGCACCGGCACAGGGATAGTAACGCGTCTGCTTGGTGCGCTGGTTGGAGAGGAGGAAGCCCACGTTGCTCTCATCTCCGCCAACGCTCGTGACACCGGTGTAGAGATACACGTCATCGCCCTCGGCAAGGTAGTTGTAGCCGTCGGTGGTGACGGTGACGTCGCGCTGGCCGAACACCGAATTCCAGAAGCCGTTGTGGTAGCGGCCATAGTAGTCGTACTGCTCGATGATCAGCGCGGCAGAGTACACATGGTCGACCCAGGCGGGCGGGTTTTCGTAATACTCGCTCTCGCCGGTGACGGCGTTGACGAGCACCGCGCCGTGGTTATCCGTGCCGCCAAAAAGGCCGACGGACTTTTCCTTCTTCGCGCACACCCAGTAGGGCGTGCCCTCCTCGTCGATCTCAAAGACAGGCTGCTCGAACATATATGTGGGATACTGGAAACGCAGGTGACGGTAGAGGTTTCGCGAGAAGTGCTCGGCGGTGGTGTACTTCATGCCCTCGCTCAGGCGCACCACCTCCACGTTCTGCGTAACCATGTCGATGATGAGGTAGGCCGGCAGGCCGTCGGCGCGGTTGTTGAACCACTTGATCACGTCGCCGTAGCGCAAAGGCGTGACGCGCACGGGGCGGCCGAGGTAGTTGATCTGCGTGTAGTCTTCCGCCACTTCAAACTGCGAGACCATGTCCGAAAGCTCGCCGAGCTTGCGGTCGCCCAGCTTTTCGGCGCTGTCGCGGTCGAGCATGGGGATGCTGTCGTAGCGCACCTCGGCGATTTCTGAGGCGAAATCGCCCTTCTGCACGGTGATCAGCGCCTGATAGTCGTCCGCGCGCAGCACCACCCACGACGCCGCGCTGCCCACCAGCGCCGTCAGCACCAGCGCCACAGCGAGGAAAAATGGCAGCGCGCAGCGCTTTTTCACGAAGGCAATATAGCCCTGCGCGCCCTTCGCGCGAAAGCCCGAGGTGAGCAGCGCGCAGCCGCAGTACACCGCGCAGAGCAGCAGGACAAAGGTGTAGAAGCCCTCGTCGTGCAGGTTGATGGCCGGCAGGACGACGTAAAAATACACCGCGCCGAACAGCAGCGTGACGGCAAGGTTGATCAAAAGGTCAAGTGGGCGTCCTTTTGCGCCCGATTCGGATCTTTCTGCCATAGGGGATCGTCTCCTTTTTATATAGTGGAGACAGTATAGCATTTTTTTCGCTGCTTTTCAAGGGGATGGCGAGGCCGAAGGGCCCGCTGGCCCCGTTGATCCGGCATCTTTAAGGAAACCTTAAACCTTGCAGCAGACACACGTCTGCCGCTGTACAGATTTCTTTCACGCGCCGCTCGGGCGGAACTCCACAAACTTTACGGCGTACAAATCGGCGCTGAGGTAGTCTCCGCGCGGCGTGCGGCGCAGCACGAGATAGTCCGTGCCCACCTCCAGAAGCATCCCCTCCGCCGTGACGGTGCCCTGCGTGCCGATGAGAAAGCTGACGCGGCAGCTGCGCCCCACGTTGCGCGCAAGCAGTTCCTTCCATGTGCCAAGGCTCACGCCGTCCGTCCCGGTGGACACGCCGTTGAGGATCAGCGGCTGTGTGTCTGCCGTGCCGGAGTAGGCGCGCAGACTGTCGGCGATCTCGCCGAGGCTGCGGCCAAGGTTTGCAAGGTCGTACTTGTTGGCCATGGTCTGCGCAAGCTGTGCGCCCTGGGACGTCTGCCCAAGCTCGGCCTCGCCGAGCAGCCGGCTGTAGCTCTGTTCCTCCTGCTCCATGCTCGGCGCGGGGTAGCTGATGCTGTTTGTGATCATACCGTTTCCTCCATTCATATTCATTCCGTTCGCCTCGTTCAGGTCTTGTAATAGGCGGGCGTGGGGTCATAAAAGCAGTGGTCGCCGATGCGTGCGCGAAACTCTCCCACCCGTGAGGGAAAGCTGGGGCGGCATGTGGGCGAAAAGGGGTTAAAAAACCACAGCGCCGCACCCACCTCCGGCAGGCGGTTGCCCGCGATCGCCCAGTCAGCGATGTCGTAGTTTTCCTGCGTGGGGCGCATGTTGTAGATGTTCTGCGGATTGTACACCCCGTCTTCCGTCTCGCTGGCGCAGACAAACTGCCCCGGCTGGTAGATGATCTTGCGGATGCTGCGCTGCCCCACGCGAGCATACTCACCGCCCGTGGCATTCACGCGGTTCATCACCACGCCCGCCACGGCCTTCATACCGTTTTCGCCCTCGCCGCCGGCCTCGCACTGGATCAGCCGTGCCAGCAGCTCTCTGTCAGAATATGCCATGCTCCCCGCCTCCCTGCCCGGTCGTTCGCTCCATGCTATGCGCGCAGACGGCAGGGCGTGCACGCAAATCTTTTTCACGCGGCGAAATTTCAGTGGTAATTCGCGCGCACTTGTGCTACAATCATAGAGGTAGAGATTTTCCCTGAGGAGGTATTTTTCAACATGAACCTTTTCTCCGCTGTTTTGTTGGGGCTGGTGCAGGGCGTGGCCGAGTTTTTGCCCATTTCCAGCTCGGGCCATCTGGCCATTGCCGAGCAGCTGCTGCATGTGGAGGGCGCGTCGCAGGTGCCGGAGTTTTTCGACGTGCTGCTGCATCTTGGTACGCTTGCCGCCGTGTTTGCCGCGTATTGGAGCGACATCCGCGAGATGATCGTGGAATTTTTCCGCGGCGTGCGCGACCTTGCGCACCACACCACGCCCACGCCTGTGCCGCCCGCGCGGCGCATGATCCTGCTGGTGATCGTGGGCACGCTGCCGCTTTTCGTGATGGTGCCGTTTCGCCGCTATTTCTCGGCGTTGTCGGACAACCTTCTGTTCGTGGGCGGCGCGCTGATCATGACGGGCTTTCTGCTGTTTTTCTGCGACCGGGTGAAGCGCGGACGCAAAAGCGAACGCAGCGCCGGACTGCTTGACGCGCTGGCGGTGGGCTGCTCACAGGCCGTGGCGCTGTGTCCGGGTATCTCGCGCAGCGGCATGACAATCACGGCGGGCTGCTTTGTGGGCTTTGAGCGCCGCTTTGCCGTGCGCTTTTCGTTCATCCTGTCCATTCCCGCCGTGCTGGGAGCAAACATTCTCACGCTCAAGGATGCCATAGAGGCGGGGATCGACTGGAGCGCCATGCCGCTGTACCTTGTGGGCGTGGTGGTGGCCGCCACGTCGGGCTACGCGAGCATCCGACTGCTGCGCTATGTCGCCTCCAAGGGGCGTTTCGGCGCGTTTGCATACTACTGCTGGGGCGTGGGCGCGCTGACGGTGCTGCTCACGCTGCTCGGCTGAGACAAGGAGAGCATCCATGGCTGCACAGAAGAAACCCACAAAAAAACGCGCGTCGAGCGCGCGCAAAAGCACAAAGAAAAAGCGCCCTATCCGGCGTGAGCTTGGCAGCGTTGTCTTTGCGCTGCTGGCTTTGTGCGCGCTGGCGAGCTACCTTCAGCCCGAGCCGGTGGCGCTGCGGCAGATATCGGCGCTTTGCCGTGGGCTGACCGGGCGGGGCTACTATCTGGCCGCGCCGGCCTTTGCGCTCTCGGCGTGGATCCTGCTGCGCCACCGTGGGCGGCCGGTGCTGCTGCGCGTATGCTGCGCGCTGGGGCTGCCGGTGCTGCTGGGCGCGCTGGTACATACGATGTCATGCACGATGACGTT
>CAYPLM010000109.1:0-5821 GCA_964411575.1 uncultured Oscillibacter sp.
AAAGCGCTGGAAATTCAAGGCTTTAAAAGCTTTCCTGATAAAACAGTCCTCACCTTTGGCTCGGACGTGACGGCCATCGTCGGGCCCAACGGCAGCGGAAAGTCCAACGTCTCCGATGCCATCCGCTGGGTGATGGGCGAGCAGTCGAGCAAGTCGCTGCGCGGCAGCAAGATGGAGGACGTCATCTTCAGCGGCACCGAAAAGCGCGGCCAGATGGGCTTTGCGCAGGTCACGCTGGTCATCGACAACACCGAGCACATTTTCCCCCAGCTCGACGAGAGCGAGGTGGCCGTCACGCGCCGCTATTACCGCAGCGGCGAGAGCGAATACTACATCAACCGCCAGTCCGTGCGTCTGCGCGATGTCAACGAGCTGTTCATGGACACGGGCATGGGGCGCGAGGGCTACGCACTGATCGGGCAAGGGCGCATCGACGAAATTCTGTCCGTCAAGAGCGAGGATCGCCGCGAGATCTTTGAGGAGGCGGCGGGCATCTCCAAGTTCCGCCACCGCAAGGAGGAGAGCGAGCGCAAGCTCGAGCGCACTGAGGACAACCTCCTGCGCATCAACGACAAGATCTCCGAGCTTGCCTTGCAGGTGGAGCCGCTGCGTGAGCAGGCGGAAAAGGCGAAGCGCTACCATGTGCTGCGCGACGAGCTGAGAGCGCTGGAAATCTCCGTGTGGGTGGAGCAGCTGAGCGCGCTGCGCGCGGGCAAGGTGAAGCTGGACACCGACCTCTCCCTTGCCAGAGCCGAGCTCGAGCGCGAACAGGGCCTGCGCGAGCAGAGCTACGCCGAGACCGAGTGCTGCGGCGAGCGCATCCGCGAAAACGATCTGGCGCAGGAGCAGCAGCGCGGGGAGATCTCCGCCGTGGAGAGCCGCTGCGCCGAGGAGGAGTCTGCCGCCGCCGTGTTGCGCACGGAGCTTTCTCACCATCAGGACGACGCGGCGCGTCTGGAGCAGGAGCTGAGCATGCAGGGCAGCCGCGCCGATGAGCTGAGCGCGCAGATCGCGCAGCAGCAGGAGCATATGCGTGCGCTCAGCGCGCAGGGCGAGCAGGCGCAAAGCGAGCTTTCGGCGTTGCTTGCGCGGGCGCAGGAGCTTGCCCGCAGCACCGGCGAGGCCGAGGATGAGGACAGGGCGCTGCGGGCGCGCGAGGCGCTGTGCCTCTCTGCCGTCGCCGACCGGCGCGCCGAGCTTTCCGCCCTGCGGGCACAGACGGCGCAGATGGACGAGCGCCGCGCCGCCATCGAGGCGGAAACGCAGGAGCTTGCGCCCAGAATTGAGGAGGCCGGGCGCGAGGCGAAGAAAACGCGCCGTGCGCTCGAGGAGGCGCAGGACGACGCGCAGGCCGCGCAGAATGTGATCTCCGGCCACGAGCTGAAGATGAGCGGCCGCGTGCAGCGCGAGCAGGAGGCGTCTGAGCGGCGCGTTGCGCTGACGATGGAGCTGAACAACCTCGACTCGCGCATTCGGCTGCTAAGTGAGATGGAAAAGGAATACGAGGGCTTCAACAAGGCCGTCAAAAGCGTGATGCGCGCGGCAGGGCAGGGCGCTCTGCGCGGCGTGCGCGGCCCCGTGGCGAGCCTGATGCAGACAGACAGGCGCTGCGCCGTGGCCATCGAGATCGCGCTGGGCGCAGGGCTGCAGAACCTTGTGGTAGAGCGCGAGGAGGACGCCAAGGCGGCCATCGAGCTATTAAAGCGTACCGATGCCGGGCGCGCCACCTTCCTCCCTCTGCGCACCATTCGCGGCGACGTGCTGCGCGAGCAGGGGCTTGCGCGCGAAACGGGCTATGTGGGGTTGGCATGTGAGCTGGTACAGTATGCCCCGGAATATGAAAATATCTTTACAAACCTATTAGGACGCACGGTGGTGGTGGAGGACCTCGACTGCGGCATTGCCATGGCGCGGCGGTATCAAAACCGCTTCCGCATCGTCACGCTCGACGGGCAGGTCATCAACCGCGGCGGCAGCATGACCGGCGGCTCGGTCAGCCGCAGCGCAGGCATCCTCAGCCGCGCCAACGAGCTCAAGGAGCTCAGAGCAAAGCAGCAGACGCTCAGCGCGCAGCGCGCCGCCGCCGAGACCGAGGCCGAGGCCGCCAAACGCGACCTTACCGCCGCGCAGTACGCGCTGGACGTGGCGCGCAGCGACAAGCGCCGCGCCGACGACGAGGTGCTGCGTCTGACGGGCGAGAAAAACCGCCTGGCCGAGCTTCTCTCCGTGCTCAGTGACCGCAGCTCCGGCGCGGAGGACGAGCTTGCCACGCTGGCCGCCGCCGTGCAGGAAAACGGCGAGCGGGCTGCGGCTCTCGAGCGCGAGGCCACGGAGCAGGAGCGCCTTGCCGCGCAGCACCGTGCCGCCGCCGACAGCCGCGCACAGGGACGCGGCGAGCTGCTGCGCGATTCCTCCCGTCTCAACGACGAGATCGCCGCGAAGAAAAGCGACATTGCCGCCGCCGCTGCCGAGTATGATGCCACCGCGCGCGCCCTTGCGAGCCTTCAGACGCTGCACGAGCAGACGCTCGGCGACGGAGAGAACCGCCGCGAGCAGCTTGCCTGGCAGCACCGCGCCATCGAGCAGACACAGCGGGACATCGCCGCGCGCGAGGCTGCCGCACAGGCGCTGCGCACACAGATCGACGGCATGCGCACGGCGCTTTCCACGCTGGTGGAGGCCAAGCTTGCGCTCGAGGGAGAGCGCAGCGCCGCCGAACGGCGTAGCCGCGAGCAGAACGAGACGGTGCTCAACGCTACGCAGGCCGTCACCCGGCTCGAGCAGAAGCGCGAGACCGCTGAGCAGGAGGAGCGCAGCATCCTCGACAAGCTATGGGAACATTATGAGCTGGGCTACAGCGAGGCGGAGGCGCAGCGCGTGGAGCTGGAGAGCATGCCAAAGGCGCAGCGCCGCATCAGCGAGCTCAAGCGCGGCATCAGCGCCCTCGGCGCGGTGAATGTGAATGCTATCGAGGACTTTGAGCGCATCAACGGCCGCTACACCTACCTTACCACCCAGCGCGACGACGTGGAGCGCGCCAGAGGCGAGCTTTTAGGCGTCATTGAGGGCATCACGCGCGAGATGACCGGCATCTTTGCTGAGCAGTTCGCCCTTATCCGCGACAGCTTTGAGATCACCTTCCGGGAGCTGTTCGGCGGCGGCAAGGCCACGCTCGAGCTCGAGGACGAAAACGACATCTTAAACTGCGGCATCGAGATCAAGGTGCAGCCGCCGGGCAAGGCGCTCAAAACGCTCTCGCTGCTTTCGGGCGGCGAAAAGGCGTTCGTGGCCATCGCGCTGTATTTTGCCATTCTCAAGGTGCACCCCACGCCGTTTTGCGTTATGGACGAGATCGAGGCGGCGCTCGACGAGGCAAACGTGGTGCGCGTGGCAAACTACATGCGCCGCATCTGCGACAAGACGCAGTTCATCGTCATCACGCACCGCCGCGGCACCATGGAGTCCGCCGACGTGCTCTACGGCGTGACCATGCAGGAGCGCGGCGTGAGCAAGGTGCTCACCATCAATATGAACGACATGGCCAAAGAGCTGAAGATCAAGGAGTAAACAACTATGGGTATTTTTTCCCGCATCAAAAAGGCATGGTTCGACACCATCATCTGGGAGACCATCGACGAGGATTTTTATGACGAGCTGGAAGAGAGCCTCATCCTCGCCGACCTCGGCGCGTCGCTTGCGAGCGAGTGCGTGGCGCAGCTGCGAAAAACCGTCTACGACCAGACGCTGCGCAACGGCGAGCAGGTCAAGCAGGCGCTGCGCGACATCCTTGCGGAAAAGCTCAACGTGGGCTCCACCGCGCTCGACCTTTCCACCCGGCCCTCCGTCGTGCTGGTGATCGGCGTGAATGGCGTGGGCAAGACTACCTCCATCGGCAAGCTTGCCCATCAGTTCAAAAACGACGGCAAGCGCGTGCTGCTGTGCGCGGCGGACACCTTCCGCGCCGCTGCCGCCGACCAGCTGGAGGTGTGGGCCAACCGCGCGGGCTGCGAGATCGTGCGCCAGCACGAGGGGGCCGACCCCGGCGCCGTGCTCTTCGACGCGCTGCAGGCTGCCAGAGCGCGCGGCGCGGACGTGGTGCTCTGCGACACGGCGGGCAGGCTCCACAATAAGGTAAACCTCATGAACGAGTTGAGCAAGCTGCGCAAGATCATCGACCGCGAGGCGGCCGGCTGCGCGCTCGAGGTGCTGCTGGTGGTGGACGCCACCACGGGGCAGAACGGCTTGCAGCAGGCCAAGCTCTTCCGCGAGACGGCGGGGCTGACAGGCGTGGTGCTCACAAAGTTGGACGGCACGGCCAAGGGCGGCATCTGCGTGGCCATTGCGCAGGAGCTGAAGGTGCCGGTCAAGTTTGTCGGCCTCGGCGAGGGCATCGACGATCTGCAGCCCTTCGACGCGCGCGAATACGTCAACGCGCTGATCTAAGTCCGCACAATAAGAAGAAAAAGAGGGAGACCACCATGGAACTCACCAGCCTTTGTCCCTACTGCGGGCAGGAGATGCAGCGCGGCGTCATCCTGTCCACGCGCGACACGGTCACATGGTGCCCCTGCATCGGGGATGGCAACAGCTATGACATCTACCAAGGCGTGACGCTCAGCCGCTGCAGCCTGCTGTTCAGCAAAATAGCAACTGCCTACCGCTGCGAAGGCTGCGGTGTGCTGGTCGTGCGCGTGCCGGGCGAGGAGGAGATGAAGCACCCCTTCGTCAAGGCGGCGGAAAAGCTCGGACGTTCCCTTGACCGCTGGGATGCCGAGCAGGAGACGCGCCGCGAGCAGCGCCGCGCCGAAAAGGAGCAGGAAGAAAAGGAAAAGGCGCGCGAGAAGCGCGGAAAGAAAGATCCCTGGGAGATTTGATGATATGAAATTTGTTTTGGCTACGCAAAACCCCAAAAAGCTTGCAGAGCTGCAAAGCATCCTCGCCGACCTCGGCGTGGAGGTTGTAAACGAAGACGCCCTCGGTGTGAAGATCGAGGTGGAGGAGACGGGGGAGACCTTCACTGAAAACGCAAGATTGAAAGCAAACGCCGTGATGGAGGCCACCGGCCTTCCCACCATCGCCGACGACTCGGGCCTGTGCGTCGACGCGCTCAACGGTGCGCCGGGCGTGTACAGCGCGCGCTACGGCGGCGAAGGGCTGGACGATAAGGGGCGCTACACGCTGCTGCTCAGCGCCCTGCGCGGGCAGACCAGCCGCGCCGCGCACTTCCACACCAGTGTCGTCTGCGCCTTCCCCAACGGTGACGAGCTCACGGCCGAGGGCGACTGCCACGGCGCTATCGCCTTTGCGCCCATGGGCGAGGGCGGCTTTGGGTACGACCCGGTGTTTCTCGTGCCCCAGCTGCGCAAGACCTTTGCCCAGCTCACGGCGGAGGAAAAGGCCGCCATTTCGCATCGCGGCAACGCGCTGCGCGCCTTCCGCGCCGCGCTGGAAACTTATCTGAAGGAGAACGCATAACCTATGGAACTGACAAGCAAGCAGCGCGCCCAGCTGCGCGCATTGGCCAACAGCATCGAGCCCATCGTCCACATCGGCAAAGACGGCATCGGTGAAAACCTCGTCAAGCAGGCGGACGACGCGCTTGAGGCGCGCGAGCTGATCAAGTGCCGCGTGCTCGAAAACAGCATGCTCACCGCGCGCGAAGCCTGCGACGAGCTCAGCCGCCTCACCCGCAGCGAGCAGGTGCAGGTCATCGGCACGAAGTTCGTGCTCTACCGCGAGACGCACTCCAAGCCGAAGGAAAAGCGCATCGCGCTCGTGCGCGAGCGCAAAAAGAGCGTGTAAGGGGCGTGCGCCGTGAAGA
>CAYPLM010000110.1:0-5811 GCA_964411575.1 uncultured Oscillibacter sp.
ACAAGAAGGACATCTTTTTCTATATTGATGCCTGATATGCGAAGGAGAAACAATAAGTTTACAAAACAAAAGTCAAGAAAGTGGTCAAGAAAAACGTCAAGATTTCGTCAAGATTTTTGTTCTGCCAATTTGAAACCGATGCCCCATACAGTTTCGATGTAATCTACACCGCTGACATCCTGCATCTTTTTACGAAGGTTGCTGATATGCTGTTTCAGAGAACGCTCGGTGCAATCGGGAGTATCCAAGCTGATACGGTCAAGCAGCACGCTCTTGGCAATGACCTGTTTTGGGTTCTCCATCAGCAGTTTTAAGATGGCGTACTCTGTTCTGGTCAGTTTTACTAACTGTCCCTGTACCGTTAGAGAAAGGGACACCATATCCAACACCAGATCGCCAACAGAAAGAGATTTGATTTTCTCATGCTGTTCTGCCTTGCGAAGCTGGACGGTGATACGGGCAAGCAGCTCCTTGGTATCAAATGACTTGGTCATGTAATCGGCTGCACCACCCAGCAGAAGATTTACTTTATCCTGCACATCCACCTTTGCGCTGAGAACGATAACCGGGATACTTTCAATGTGGGGAAGGACTTCTTCACCACTAAGTCCCGGCAGCATCAGATCCAGCAGAACCAAGTCGGCTTTCTTTTGTGAAAGAAGATATAACGCTTCCGTGCCGGAGTACGCACGGAGAACAGCATATCCCTCCTGTGTCAGCACTTCCGTGAGCATATCTCCAATATGAATATCATCATCTATGATTGCGATTGTTTTCATTCTCGTTCCTCGTATTTTCTTGTTTTTGCACTGTTTTACTCTTGTATTACAGATAAAAAACAAATGTCAGATCGTTCTTCTGCCGTCTATACGTTGGAAAAACGCTTCTTAGCCCACTTTCCGTGCGAGCGTCTGCGAGTGCGCTGCGGAGGGCTGCAAGTCCTCTCAAAAAAGCGGCATCAGCCGGGTTTTGACAGTTGCTGAAACCGGCCGGGGCAGTGCCCCGGCCGGTTTGTGTTTGGCGTGGTTTACTTCTTGTCTCTCTTGCGGCAGAGGTAGATGTCCAGCTTTTCTTTCATATTGTCGGGCATCTCGCGCTTGACGGGGCAGTGGGCGGCGTTGGCCATGCGGTCGGCGAAGGCCGCGAGGAAGGCGCAGTCGCGCACCATCTGCTCGCCGCTCATCACGGCCATGGTGTCGTAGCTGTTGTGGATGGTGGCGGTGTTGTGCGGGGCGATGCGCGCAAACGACACGGCGGGCACACCCTTGTCAGCGAAGGGCGTGGAGTCGCTGGAGTAGACGTCCTGACGCACCTTGATGCCAAAGCCCTGCTCGGCGGCGAAGTACTCAATGTAGTGCACGAGCTTTTCCTCGGCGGTGGGGCAGGCGATGAAGCCGCCCATAATGCAGCCGATCATGTCGAGGTTGATGTTGAGCGTGACCTTCTTGAGCTCCTCCTCGTGGGCGGCGCAGTACGCCTTGGAGCCGAGCAGCCCGCGCTCCTCGCTGCCGCACCAGATAAAGCGCAGCGTGTGGCGGTGGGCATGCGTGGTGAAATACTCTGCAAGATATAAAAGGCCCACACTGCCGGACATGTTATCGTAGGCACCCTGAGAGAGGGCGGTGGAGTCGTAGTGCGCGGTGAACACGATCACCTCGTCGCTCTCGCCGGGCAGGTCGAGCACCACGTTGCGGCTCTCGCCCTTGTACTCGGTTTGCTTGAGCACGATCTTGGCGCTCTCTGCACCGCTGTGCACGAGGGCGATGGCGTCCTTGGCGTTGATGTTCACGCCGGGGATCTTGCGGCCCTTGCTGACAAAGGCGCGCAGCTCGCGCTGGTCGATGTCGCGGTCGGCATAGTTGGCATCGCCGTCGAAGGTGATAAAGCCCACGGCGCCGTTGTCCACGATGTCCTGATACTTCCAGTAACCCATGTAGCCGTCGGAGAGGACGATCTTGCCGCGGCACTGGGAAAGAGAATAGTTGTCCATCGAGGTGAGATAGTACAGCGGAGCCTCCAGCTCGGCCTCTCCGGCGCAGCGGTAGCCCTTGCAGGGGATGCTTTCGCCGCCTACGATCAGCTGAGCGTCGTGAATGTCGGCCATCTCCACCTCAAAGGGCTCGATGGCGGCCTCAAGCCCCAGCGCCGCGCAGCGGGAGACGAGGTACTCCGCGCAGCGAAGCTCCTCAGCGCTGCCGCCCGTGCGGATGTAGGCGGTGTCCTGAAAGACCTGCATGATCTGGTTTGCGTCCATGGTGGTTCCTCCTTGAGTTGTGTTGGCTCTATCCTATCACGCTTTTCGCCGCAATTCAACCTCCTGCGCCGCAAAATTTATTTCCTGCCGCGCTGCCGGGACGCTTTGCGCGGAACTTTTGCGAAAAAGAAGGCAAATTCTGCAATAAAATGCTTGCAATTGAGAAAAAGCTATGGTATCATATCCGTGTTATTTGGAAGGATGGTTAAGAGTGGGCGGTACGTCCACTCTTAATTTTACGAATTTTGCAGATCAACCGGGAGCGTACCTTATGAAAAAAGTAACCGACATCGTCACTGAGCTTGCCCGTCCCGTGGTGGAGGCCAACGGCTGTACCCTGTGGGACGTTGAGTATGTGCGGGAGGCGGGGCAGTGGTATCTGCGTGTGCTGATCGACAAGGATGGCGGCGTGGACATCCTCGACTGCGAGGCCATCAGCCGCACGCTCAGCGACCTTCTTGACGAGGTTGACCCCATCGAGGGCAGCTACATGTTTGAGGTGGGCTCTGCTGGAGCAGAGCGCGCGCTCAGGCGTCCGGAGGACTTTGCGCAGTTCATGGGCGCGCAGGTCACGCTGAAAATCTACAAAATGCGCGACGGGCGCAAGGAATTCGCCGGGGCGCTCACCGGCTACGATGACGGCGCGGTCACGCTTGACGTGGGCGGGCAGACGCTGCGCTTTGAAAAGGACGAGGTTGCCCTTGTGCGTCTGCGCTGCGAATACTGATATCGTACCATAAGCTATTTTGACATATGATGATTTAAGAACAGGAGAGTCTTTCCATGAAATGTGATGAGATCTTCGCCGCCCTTGCCATGCTGGAGAAGGAGCGCGGCATTTCCCAGAGCTTTATGCTCGAAAAGATCGTGCAGGCGCTGACCACCGCCTACAAGCGTGACCACGAGGGCGTGGAAAACGTTGTGGTCGACGTGGATGAGGACAGACGCGAGCTGAAGATGTTCGTGCAGAAAGAGGTCGTCGAGGAGGTGGAGAACCCCGCCTCGCAGATCGCCCTCGCCGAGGCAAAGGCCATCTCCGCGCGCTATGAGCTGGGCGACATGGTCAGCTTCCCCATCGACAACGTGGAGTTTGGCCGCATCGCCGCCGGCAACGGCAAGCAGGTCATCATTCAGGGTCTGCGCGAGGCCGAAAGCGGCGCGGTGTACGAGGAGTACAACAGCAAGCAGCACGAGATCCTTACCGGCGTTGTCAGCCGCATCGACCCGCGCGACGGCCGCGTGTTCCTTAAGATCGGCGTGGGTGCGGAGGCCACCGAGGCGAGCCTTGCCGCCAGCGAGCAGGTCAAGGGTGAGACGCTGGTGGAAGGGCAGCGCGTGAAGGTGTACCTTGTCGACGTGCGCCGCAGTACCCGCGGCCCGCAGGTGATCATCTCGCGCACGCATCCGGGGCTGGTCAAGCGCCTGTTTGAGCTGGAGGTGCCCGAGATCTTCGACGGCACCGTGGAGGTCAAGAACATCGCCCGTGAGGCTGGAAGCCGCACGAAGATGTCCGTTTGGAGCAACGACCCCAACGTCGACCCTATCGGCGCGTGCGTTGGTCCGCGCGGTCAGCGTGTCAACAACATCGTCGCCGAGCTGCGCGGCGAGAAGATCGATATCGTCAAGTACAGCGAGGACCTCACCGAGTACGTCGCTGCGGCGCTTGCCCCGGCTGAGGTGCTCAGCGTCAAGCTGGCCGAGGACGGCAGCAAGGCCTGCCGCGTCACCGTGCCCGACGATCAGCTCTCTCTTGCCATCGGCAAGGAGGGGCAGAACGCGCGTCTTGCCGCCCGTCTTGCCGGCTGCAAGATCGACATCAAGCCCAAGAGCTTTAAGGACGCGGAATAAGCGTTCCGCACAAAATCAGTACGCCAAAAAGGCGGCGACAGCCGGTTTTTTGACAGTCTTACAGGATAAGGAGGCCAGCTCATGCAGAAAGTGAAAAAGATCCCTCAGCGCCAGTGCGTGGGCTGCCGCGAGATGCGCGATAAGCGCACGCTCATCCGCGTGGTCAAGTCGCCCGAGGGCGAGGTGTCGCTCGATCTGAAGGGCAGAAAGCCCGGCCGGGGCGCGTATGTGTGCCACGAGGTGGAATGCCTCAAACGGGCGCGTAAGTCCCGCGCGCTCGAACGGGCGCTGGAGACGCAGATCCCCGCAGAGGTGTACGACGCGATGGAAAAGGAGATGGCAGCGGATGGATAAGATTTTCGGCCTTTTGGGCCTTGCCAAGAAGGCGGGGCGGCTTGAGGTCGGCGAGGAGCCCGTGGGCGCGGCCTGCCGCGCGCGCGATGCAAGGCTTTTGCTGCTGGCCAACGACGCCGCGCCGAACACCGTGCGCCGCGCCGCGCACTTTTCCGAGGCAGGCGCGTGCGTGATGCTCACGCTTCCGGCGAGCAAGGACATGCTCGGGCACGCCGTGGGGCGCAGCAGCTGTGCCATGCTGGCGCTCACCGACATCGGTTTTGCCGACGCCGTGGCAAAACGCCTTGCCGCGCTGGACGAGGCACACTACGGTCTTGCCGCCGAGCGGCTGGCTCTGAAGGCACAGCGCGCCGCCGAGCGCCGCCGCGAGCAGGAGCGGCACGAGAAAAACCTGCGCATGGGCAAGCGCCGCGAGCATGCGCTTCCGCCCCCACCCGAAACGCAAAGCGCGCCGCCTCCGCCGCCTGGACGCGGTGACGCACGCGCGCCCCATCCGCCCGGAGGCGCAAAGCGCCCACCCGCAGGGCATAAGCGTCCCCCCGCCGGGGCAAAAAGAGAGCCCGCCCGTTTTTCCGGCAGTCGGCCGGTGAAAAAGGGCAAGGGCTCCGACAGGAAACAGAAACCGTCCCCACGGTCGTAATCATTTGGAGGTGTTATATTGGCTATTACTGCAAACAAAATGAAGGTGCGTGACCTGGCAAAGGATCTCGACCTTCCTTCCAAGGAGATCAGCAATATCCTCAAAGACTATGTGGAAGCACCAAAGGGGCACTCCCAGACGCTTACCGACCGTGAGATCTCCATCGTTTTTGACTATCTGACGCAGAAAAACCCCGTCAACATCGAAGAGAGCCTGAAAAAGGACACGGCGAAAAAGGCCGCCGCGCCGCAGCCCGCGCCGCAGAGTCCGGCAAAGCCCGCCGCGCCGCAGCAGCCTGCCCGCCCCGCGCAGCAGCCCGCGCGTCCCGCCGCACCGCAGCAGCAGACGCAAAAGCCCGCGCCGCAGCAGCAGCGCCAGCCGCAGCCGCAGCAGCAGAAAAACGCGTCCGGCAAGTCCACGGCCACCCAGCAGCCCACCACTCGCGTGCCTGAAAAGAAGATCGTCGACACCCGCAAGGCCACTAACGTCAACCTTGACAAGTACGACGAAAAGCTTCAGGATATGGCCGACCGCAGCAGCGGCGGCGGGCGGCGCGAGATGGCTTCCGGCAGCAAGGAGAAATTCCGCAACGCTGCCGGGAAGAAGAACGGCCGCAACGCGCCCGGCATTTCCAACAAGCGCCGTCAGGAGGAGGCCGAAAAGCTGCGCCGCCTCCAGCTTGAGATCGCCAAAAAGACCCCGCTCACCGTCAAGA
>CAYPLM010000111.1:0-5807 GCA_964411575.1 uncultured Oscillibacter sp.
GTGGTGATGTGCGTCTCGTGCTGGATGCGCTTGATCTCCTCGCGCGTTTGCAGGCGCAGACGGGCGTCGAGGTTGCTCAGCGGCTCGTCGAGCAGCAGCACGCGGGGCATCTTCACCAGTGCGCGGGCGATGGCCACACGCTGCTGCTGGCCGCCGGAGAGCTCGCTGGGCTTGCGCTCAAGCAGCGTGTCGATCTGCACAAGCTTTGCCGCCTGGAGCGTGCGCTCGAGCATTTCTTCCTTGGTGAGCTTGTCCTCGCCCTTGAGATTTTGCAGGGGGAAGAGAATGTTCTGCTTGACCGTCATGTGCGGATAGAGCGCATAGTTCTGGAAGACCAGGCCGACGCCGCGGCTTTCGGGCGGCAGGTCGGTGACATCGTCGTCGCCGAAGTAGATCTTGCCGCCGGTGGGCTGCTGCAGGCCGCAGATCATATAGAGCGTGGTGCTCTTGCCGCAGCCGGAGGGGCCGAGCAGACCGATGAGCTTGCCGTCAGGGATGGTGAAGGAAAAGTTGTTGACGGCAACGACCTTCTCCCCCGACTTTTTGTTGCGGCTGGGGAATTCTTTGGTGAGGTTTTCAAGTACAACTTTCATGTCTCTTTCTCCGGATCTTGTAGTTGTGGTCAGCGCTCCGCGCTGGAGTGGCTTTGAATATATTCGTCAAGCGCGCTCGCGCCTGCAAATATCAGTTGGCTCTCGCGGTCGGCACACGCGGTGTGCGCCAGAAGGTCGTGCAGGGCGGTGTTGTTGCAGCTGCATCCCACAAGTGCGCTCTGCCCCAGCGCCAGCGCCGCGAGCACCAGCGTGCCCGTGAAGCCGAGCTCACCAAAGAAGATGAGCACGAGCAGCAGCACCGGCACCATCGTCTCCACGGCGTATTTTCCGAGGATGGCGCGCGTAAAAAGCTGCATCGGCGAAACGCGGACGCAGTCGGGCCGCACCAGACACAGGCCAAACACCTTTTTGCCCACCGTCTGCCCGTCGCCAAGCAGCAGCGGCACGGCAAACTCCAGAAGCAAAAAGGCAAAGAAAATGCCCAACGACGTGATCAGCAACATCAGCAGCAACACCTGCCGATACAGGCTCTGCGCCTGCACGTCGGCGGTGAGCGCCTCCCCTGCAGCGGTGTAGGCGTTCTGCTGCTCGGGCGTAAGCGCGGACAGCTGCTCCTCTGTCAGGTCGAAGGAGACTCCGTACTGCTGCTCGTAGCGCTGCTCAATGGCGCTGAGCTGTTCACTTTTTTCATCATACGACACGGCGGAGGAAATCAGGCTTGCAAAGCCCGTCGCGGCCACGGCCAGCAGGATCACATCCAGCAGCAGCGCCGAGATCCGCTTCCACATACTTGCATTCTGCACGCCCAGCATCTGCACTTCTCCCCTCCCACGTTGAATCTTTTCCGCCGCCTTTTACACGTTCCGGCAAAAAGCGACATTTCCGTTCAAACAGAATACCACGTTTGTCGCAAAATAGCAATAGATACCGCACCAAACTTTTTGTATTTTGCAAAATTCCATACAGTGCGGAATCCTGTCCGGGCTGCGCAGACTGCCCTTGACAAACCGCGCCGCAACCAGCATAATAGAGTGCAGAACAAGCAAGGAGAGCATCTTGACATATGAAAAAGCACCGTATCCGCGTAGGGCTGGACGTTGACGACACGCTGTATTCCTGCAACGCCTATGCCCTCTCTCTCATCAACAGCCGCCACCCCGACGAGCCGCCCATCACCATCAACGAAATCACCGGCTGGGGGCGCTACGGCCGCCGCGCCGACGAACGCATCGCCCTCTACGGCGACCCGGAATTTGTACGCACGCAGCCCATCCTGCCCGGCGCGCAGAAGCTGGTGCGCGAGCTGAACAAATTCGCCGACGTGTTTTTCATCACCGCCGTGCCCGCACAGTGTATGAGCGCGCGCGCCGAGCGGCTGATCGCCGATTTCCCTGAGATTCCGTCGCAAAACATCATCATCGGCACGCGCAAGGACGTCATCGCGCTTGACATCCTGCTCGACGATGCCGCGCACAACATCGCAAACTCCCGCGCGACGTACCCCGTTCTGCTGCGCCAGCCGTGGAACACGCATCTCTCCGGGCTTCTGTCCGTGAACTCGTACGAGGATTTTCTGCATGTGTGCAAGCTGGTGCGCAGCTCGTTTACGGAAAAGTCGCCTGACCTCTCCGGCGGCGGCGTGGTGTGCCTTGTGGGGCCCACCGGCACCTTTAAAAACGAGATCGCCGCGCTCCTCACGCAAAACGAGCGCTTCGAGCGCCCCGTCACCACCACCACGCGCCCGCGCCGTGCCGGCGAGAATGAGCACGCCTACCGTTTTTTGACTGACGAGGAGTTTCTGCGCGAGCGCGACGAGGGGCGGTACATCGAGACCACGGTCTACAGCCGCTATCACTTTGCCACCTCGTTTGAGGCCATCGAGCCCATTGTCATGCGCGGGCACTGCGCGGTGATCCCCATCGACATCTGCGGCGCGGTGACGATCAAAAACCTCTTCAAAAACCGCGCCATGCTGGTGTTCACCAACCGCTCCCGCGAGGACGTACTTCTCTCCGTGGTGCAGCGGGCGCTGCCGGACGAGGACAAGGTGCGCCGCATCCTCGCGCTGGAGTACGAATACCGCAACGTGCAGTGGTGCGACGCAGAGCTGGACGTGGGCAATGACCCGGCGGATGCCGCCGCGCGCCTTGCCGCCATGCTTTCCTAACGTGATAAAAGACCCGGACGTTCTGCAAGACAGAAAAGTCCGGGTTTCTTTATTTCGCGCCGATCCGGCACAGGATCTCCATGGTGCCCAGCGTACAGGGCGCGCAGGCAAGCGACGCGGGCGCAAGGGGCAGTGCGGCGCTGCCGTCGAGGCGGATGAGCCGGTAGTTCATGCGCAGGCGCGGCGCGCTTTCCGTGATCGCGCTGCGCACGGCGGCGCGGCGGATCTGCTGCACGTTTGCAAGCACGCCCTCCAGCGTGCCGTACTCGCGCAGCAGCGCGGCGGCGGTCTTGTTCCCCACGCCCCGTGCGCCGCGCAGCGCGTCCGAGGCATCGCCGGTGAGCGCCTTGAAATCGGCGTACTGCTGCGGCGCAACACCCAGCTTTTCGTGCAGCAGCGCGGGCGTCCACACCACCGTGCGCTCACCGCGATAGCGCAGAACGGAAACGTTGGGCGCAAGCAGCTGGAAAAAGTCGCTGTCAAACGAGGCGATCACCAGTTCGTCCTCTTTGCGCAGGGCGTGGGCATAGGCAGCGACAAGGTCATCGGTTTCGCAGTCGACGGTCTCGACGCGGCGGATGCCCAGAAGATCGAGCGCGGCGTAAACGTCCGGCAGCTGGGAAAAGGGCGTCTCCTCGTCGGGCATGCCCGAAAAATCCGGGCGATTGGATTTGTAGTGCGCGTCGAGCTGCGTGCGCGGGTTTTCGTGCTCGCCGTCGAACAGCGCCAGCGCATGCGTGGGCTGTACCTGCGCAAGGATGCGCCGCAGCGCGCCCACAAAACCGAGCGTGCCGTGGATGGGCTGCCCGTTCCTGCCGTCGACCAGAAGAAGCCTCATGCGCCTCTCCCCTTTCGCCGCCAGACGAAAAACGTCGTCAGCGCAACCAGCGCCGCTGCGGGCAGCACGCTCAGCAGCACAAAAAGACCCGCGAGTCCCGCAAACCAGCCCGTGTCGGTGAGCAAGTTGTGCACGCCCCACGCCGTAGCCAGCAGCGCCAGCGCTGCATCCGTCACGGCAAGGGCACGCCAAGGCGAACGGCCAAGGCGCTTAGCAGCCGCTGCAGCGCAGAGACACAGGCTGCACAGTGCAAGCGGCAGACAGGTGAAAAGCGCTGCCGCCCAGCTGCCAAACAGTGCAGCGGCAAGGTCAGCCGCCGCAGCCAGCACTGTCAGCAGCGCAGCCTTTTCCAGTCGTGTCACAGAGCATTCCTCCTTTTTCTTCCTATTTAAATATTACAGGACGCGCCGCTTTTTGTAAAGTCGAAATTTGCTGTCCCGGCACGCAAAAGGGTTTGACAGCGGGTGCGCGGCGTGATACCATTTGAGAAAACAACGGAGGTGCGCCATGCATATCCCCACTGCTCCCACAGCAGAGCTTTCGATCCTCCCCTTTGCCGAGGCGCTGGCAAAAAGCGGGCAATCCGGCGGCTACGACGCGGAAAAGTGGCTGTATGTGCCGGACTTTTACACGGAATACCGTTACATTTTGGGCACACGCGGGGCGCGGCCGCTGATCTGCGTGGGCATCAACCCCTCCACCGCCGAGCCGGAGCACCTCGACCCCACGCTGCAATCGGTGCAGCGCATCGCACGCGGCAACGGGTACGACAGCTTTCTGATGTTCAACGTATACGCCCAGCGCGCCACCCGCCCGGATGACATGGAGTACACACGAAACGACGCGCTGCATGCAGACAACATGGCGGCGTTTTCGTACCTGCTCTCCCTCTCCCCCACCCCGGCGGTATGGGCGGCGTGGGGCAACATCATCGAAAAACGCGCGTACTTAAAAGACTGCCTCGCCGACATGCTTGCCCTGGGCGAGGCGCACGGCGCACGCTGGTTCACGGCGGGTGCGCGTTCCAGGCGCGGGCATCCGCATCACCCGCTCTATCTGCGCGCCGACAGCGCACTCGAGCCCTTCGACGCAGCGGAATATTGCCGCACATGCCTGTAAAGTGAATATGCTTGCCAGCATTTGTGATACAACGGCTGGAAGAAAAGAACGGAGGGAGCTGCGTTTTTGTGCGGCTCCCTCCGGTGCTTTCATGTGGTTTTTCTCAGCAGAACGCTTCCAGCTGTGCGTCCAGCGTTTCAAGACGGCGCACGCGGACAAAATCAGGCGCGTCACCGGGCAGCTCGCGCTCGATGGCCTGCGCAAGATAGGCGGGATTCAGCCCCGGATTCTGCGCGGCGGCCATGATGTCGAGCACCAATCCCTCGCCGCTGTACTCCACAGCAAAGCTGTGCAGCAGCGGCGCAACATTGACGGTCGTCAGATCCTTGTGCTTGGTGCGCTTTTCGATCAGCAGCTCGTCGCGCCCTAAAAGCTCACCGATGCGCTCCACTGCCCCGACGGGCACGCCGGCGTCGTACACCAGCTCCAGGCGCGTGCGAAGATACGCAAACTCGCGCGCCGGGCGCGTCATGGGGTGACAGTCGAGCACACGCAACCCGTCAGGCAGACCCGAGTTGAGCTTTTCCGCCACGCCCGCGCCGTCGCTTTCCTCCACGGTTTCAAAGTCCAATATCTCGCACACGCTCTCCTGTCCCACAGGCAGCGGCAGCACGATGGAGATGATGGGGTGCGGGTGGAAGCCGTTGGAGTGCTTCAGGTGCAGCGCCGCGCGGGGGAACACGCGCTGGAAGGTGCGCATGGTGTCGAGGTGCGACAGATACGCCGCCGTCCCCTCTTTGGCAAACAGCAATCTCAGCTTAGACATCGCATTTCCCTCCCACCAGATGATTCGCACCGCAGCCGTTGCAGTGCGTGCGGCAGTCAGGCGTGGTCTCGGAGCGGTACGCCCGCTCGCGCTCCAGCTTGAGGTATTTGTCGCTCACGCCGCAGTCGATCACGCTCCAGGGCAGCACCTCGTCGGCGCTGCGCACGCGGTTGGCGTAAAAATGCGGGTCGAGGCCGCATTCGGCGAATGCCTCCTCCCAGCGCGCGAGCGAGAAATATTCCTCCCACGCGCTCAGTGTTTCGCCCTTGCGCCAGGCAAGCTCAAGCACTTTACAGAGCCTGCGGTCGCCGCGCGAGATGACCGCCTCCATGTAGCTCGTGTCACTGTCATGCCAGTTATAGG
>CAYPLM010000112.1:0-5529 GCA_964411575.1 uncultured Oscillibacter sp.
GCCAAGAAGTGCATTGACGACATCGTTTTCGTGCCCGAGATCGGCAAGCTGTACTATGGCCGCGTGGTGCGCCTGATGCAGTTCGGCGCTTTCGTGGAGATCGCCCCCGGCAAGGACGGCCTTGTCCACATCTCCAAGCTCGACCGCAAGCGCGTGGAGAAGGTGGAGGATGTGGTCACCGTCGGTGACATGATCTGGGTCAAGTTCATGGAGATCGACGAAAAGGGTCGCTGGAACCTCTCCCGCAAGGACGCTCTCGCCGAGATCGAAGCCAAGCAGGCCGAGGCCGCCAGAAAGTAAAAACCAAAGTAAAAGGGCAGACATGTGCGTCTGCCCTTTTCGCGTGTCAAAAAAAGCCTCGTCATTCGCACACCAGTGACGTCGGTCACTTGCTTTGCAATGACGCTTTTTTGACATGCTGACCAGTCTGCGGACTGGTTCACAATGACACTTTTGTGACCTCACCGGGGCAGACGCAAGCGTGTGCCCCTTTTCAAATGCTGCAAAGTGTGGTATACTCCCAAAAAAGACAGCGATTTGAGAGGAGGCGCGGCTATGGCTGACACTATTGCTGCCATCGCCACCGCGCAGGCCGTTTCGGCCATCGGCGTGGTGCGCATCAGCGGGGCGCAGGCGCGCGAGGTGCTCTCCGCCGTGTTCACCCCCGTGCACGACGGGGAGCTTTTGCCCCGGCGCATGTATTACGGCGCGTTGCACGACGCGCAGGGACAGACGCTCGACCATGTGCTGGCCGTGTGGTTCTCCGCCGCGCACAGCTACACTGGAGAGGACAGCGCTGAGCTGCACTGCCACGGCTCGCCCGTGGTGCTCGGCGAGGCGCTGCGCGCGTGCTTTGCTGCAGGCGCGCGGCAGGCGGAGGCGGGCGAGTTCACCAAGCGCGCATTTTTAAACGGCAAAATGGATCTCACCGAGGCCGAGGCTGTGATCGACCTGATCGACGCGGAGACGGCGCAGGCCGCGCGCAGCGCCGCAGCGCAGCTTGACGGCGCGCTGCGCCGCCCGGCCGAGCGGGTGTACGACACGCTGCTCAACCTCACCAGCCGCTTTTACGCCATTGTCGACTATCCTGACGAGGAGATCGAAGAGCTCACGCAGCAGCAGACGCTCTCCGCGCTTGCGGACGGCGAGCGCACGCTCGACGCGCTGCTGGGCACATTCGCGCGCGGGCGCGTGCTGAAAAACGGCGTGAAAACGGCCATCGTCGGTGCGCCCAATGCGGGCAAAAGCTCACTTTTGAACGCCTTGGTGGGCTACGAGCGCGCCATCGTCACTGACATCCCTGGCACCACGCGCGACACCGTGGAGGAGAAGGCTGTGCTCGGCGGTGTGCTGCTGCGGCTGATCGACACCGCCGGGCTGCGCGAGACGAACGACGTGGTGGAGAAGCTGGGCGTGGAACGGTCGAAGCGCGCAGTGGAGGAGGCAGACCTTGTGCTTGCCCTGCTCGACGGCAGCGCAGGTCTGCCGCAGGAGGCGCGCGTTGAAGAGCTGCTTGCGCCGGTGGAGCTGGCGGCGAAGAGCGGGAAGCCGTGGCTGCTGCTTTTCACCAAGGCTGACCTGGGCGAAGGCGTGGGGCTTGTGCCTGATCCCGACTGGCGCAGACCCGAGGCGGTCATCTCGCTCTCGAGCGTCACGCATGAGGGTTTTGACGCGCTCGAGCGCGCGGTGGCGGCGCTTTACCCCGCGCCGCCGGAGAACGCCGCGCTCATCACCAGCGCACGTCAGGCCGACGCGGTCTCCCGTGCGCTCGAAAGTCTGCGCGCGGCAAAGGAGGCACTGCTCGCCGGCGTTACGCCCGATGTGGTTCTCACCGAGCTGGAGGGCGCGCAGACTGCACTGGGCGAGCTGACCGGCCGCACCGCGCGCGAGGACATGGTCGCGCGCATTTTCGAGCGCTTCTGCGTGGGCAAATGACAGTCGTTTACAGTTTGTTCACTTTTCCAAAGGGATCCTCTGGTACAATATATCCTCTATTTGAAAGGAGACTCTTATATGCGTGATTTCGTCATCATGACTGACAGCTGCGCCAGCCTTGACCAGAACGAGGTCAACGAGCTCGGCGTGATCGTTCTGCCGCTTTCGTTTACCATCAACGGCGTGACCTACGCCGACACGCCCGACCACGCCGGTATGGCGCCGGAGGAGTTCTTCCGCCTCATCGGAGAGGGTGCCGACTGCACCACCGCTGCCGTCAACGTCGGACAGTTTCTCGACGCCATGCGCGCCGTGCTCGATGAGGGACGGGACATTTTGTGCGTCAGCTTTTCCAGCGCCCTCTCCACCACCTATCAGTCCGCCTGCATCGCCGCTGAGGAGCTGCGCGGCGAGTACCCCGAGGCGAAGATCATCGTCATCGACTCGCTGGCCGCCTGCCGCGGCATGGGCATGCTGATCTACCGCACGGTGCAGGCGCGCCGCGCGAACGGCTTTGACATCGAGCAGACCGCGCAGTTCGTGCGTGACAACGTGCAGCATCAGGATCACTGGTTCTTCGTGGATGACCTCAACCATCTCAAGCGCGGCGGCCGTGTGAGCGGCGCGGCGGCGCTGGTGGGTACGATGCTGGGCATCAAGCCTGTGATGCACACTGACAGTGAGGGCCGCCTGACCCCCGTGAGCAAGGCGCGCGGAGCAAAGGGCGCGCTGCGCGCCCTGGTGGACAAGATGGAGGAGCTTGCCATTGAGCCGGATAAAAACCAGCCCATCTTCCTCTGCCACGCCAACTGCCCGGACTATGTGGAGTACATCTCCGCGCTGCTGCGCGAGCGCTTCGGCGTGACGGATATCCGCACAGGCTTTATTTGCCCGGTTATCGGCGCGCACACCGGCTGCGGCACACTGGGACTGTTTTTTGTGGGAACGGAGCGTTGAGTGATGGAATGGCTGAAGCTGCAGATCAGTGCCAACTCCGCCGGGCTTGAGGCCGTGGGCGCGCTGCTCATCGCGCAGGGCGTGGATGAGCAGATCATCGAGGATGAGGCGGATTTTCACGAATTTTTGGAAAACAACCACCAGTATTGGGACTATGTGGACGAAAAGCTGGAGCAGGAGAAGGCGGGGAAAAGCAGCGTGACCTTCTTCCTGCCCGACAATGACGAGGGCTATGGCCGCCTTGCGCAGATCCGCGTGGCCCTGCAGGGGCTCAAGGAGAGCGCAAACGGAGCCTTCGGCGAGCTGATCCTCGCGCTCGAGCATGTGAAGGATTCCGACTGGGAAAACAACTGGCAGCAGTATTATAAGCCCATGACCATCGGGCAGCGGCTTTTGATCGTACCGCAGTGGGAGCAGGCCGACGAGCCGGGGCGCGTGAAAGTGGTGCTTGACCCCGGTCTCACCTTCGGCACCGGCAACCACGCCACCACGCGGCTGTGTCTGGAGGCACTGGACGGGCTGATCCGCGGCGGCGAACGCGTGCTCGATCTGGGCTGCGGCAGCGGCATTTTGTCCATCGCGTCGCTGCGTCTGGGCGCGGCAAGCGCCGTGGCCGTGGACATTGACGACAAATGCGTGCATGTGGCGCACGAAAACGCGGCGCTGAGCGGTGTGGACGGGGAGCATTACACCGTCCTTGCCGGCGATGTGCTCAGCGACGCGGCGCTGTGGTCGCAGCTTGGCGGTGGGTACGACGTGGTGGAGGCCAACATCGTGGCCGACGTGATCCTCGCCCTCGCCCCGCGCGTGCGCACGCTTTTGAAGGAAGGCGGCGTGTTCCTCTGCTCGGGTATCATCGACGAGCGCGCCGACGAGGTGCGCCGCGGCCTTCTGGAAAACGGCTGGACGATCGAGCAGCAGCGCGAGAGCGACGGCTGGTTCAGCTTCCTCTGCAAATAATTGACGTAAACAAAGGAGAACGCCATGCTTCACTCCGCCGCCCTGGCCGCGCTGGAATACGGCCGCCCCTTCACCGCTGCCGGACGCACGGCAAGCTATATCCCCGAGCTCAGCAAGGCTGATCCGAACGCGCTGGGGCTGTGTCTGCTCACGCCGCAGGGCGAATGCGCCGCGGTGGGCGACGTGGACACCCGTTTTACGGTGCAGAGCATCTGCAAGGTCATCTCGCTTGCCCTCGCGCTGGAGGATTTCGGCTTTGACCGCGTGCACGAAAAGGTGAAGATGGAGCCCTCGGGCGACGCGTTCAACTCCATCATCAAGCTCGACACGGCCAGCAACACCCCATATAATCCCATGATCAATTCCGGCGCCATTGCCGTGGTGGGTATCCTTGCCCCACACTTTCGCTTTGAGCAGATCCTGCACTATGTGCGCCTGATGTGCCTGGACGAGGACATCGAGCTGGACGAGGCGGTGTACGCCTCCGAGTGCCAGACAGGCGACCGCAACCGTGCCATCGGATACCTGCTCAAAAGCAAGGGCGTGCTCGACGGCGACGCTGAGCAGTGTGTGGACCTCTACATCCGCCTCTGCTCGCTCAGCGTCAACGCGCGTAGCCTCGCCGGGCTTGGGCTGGTGCTGGCGAGCGGCGGGCGCGACCCGCGCAGCGGCGTGCGTCTGTTGGACGCAAGCGTGGTGCGCACAGTGAAGACGCTGATGTTCACCTGCGGCATGTATGACGGCTCGGGCGAGTTTGCCGTGCGCGCCGGCATCCCGGCAAAAAGCGGCGTGGGCGGCGGCATCGCTGCATGCGTGGAAGGGCGCATGGGCATTGGCTGCTACGGCCCCGCGCTGGATGTGCGCGGCAACAGCATTGGCGGCATCAAGATGCTGGAAAAGCTCTCCGACGAGCTGCACCTGCATGTGTTTGACAGCCGAGACTGAAGAACGCTCCTCTGACCACAAACAGCCAGAGGAGCGTTCTTTTTTTGGTTATCGTTCGGGCGCTTACATTTTCTCCGGGGCGGTGCAGCCGATGACCTTCATGCCGTTGGCAAGCACCTGACGCGTAGCGGCGGCGAGCTTGAGACGCGCGGCGATCAGCTCGCTGGCCTCGCCTTTGATGCGGCAGGCGTTGTAGAAGCGATGGAACGCGGCGGCCAGCGACACGAGATAGCGGTTGATGTGGCTGGGGTCGTAGTCGCGCGCCGCAAGGCGCAGCTCCTCACAGAACACGGACAGCTCCTTGATCAGTGCGCGCTCGCTCTCGCTGCTTAGCAGCGACACATCGCCCTCGCCGGGGGTGTACCCCTCCTGTGCAAGCGTGCGCAGGAGACTGCAAATACGCGCGTGGGCGTACTGCACATAGTACACAGGGTTTTCCGCATCCTCACGCACGGCAAGGCCGAGGTCGAACTCCATCTGCGTTTCGGGCTTGGCGTTGAAGAAGTAGCGGCAGGCGTCCACGGGAATTTCGTCGAGAAGGTCGGTGAGCGAAATGGCCTTGCCCGTGCGCTTGGACATACGCACCACCTCGCCGTCGCGCACGAGCTTGACAAGCTGCATGAGCACGATGTCCAGCTTCTCGGTGCCGTTGAGCCCCAGCGCGTCCATCGCGCCCTTCAGGCGCGCCACATGGCCGTGGTGATCCGCGCCCCAGACGTTGATCACCTTGTC
>CAYPLM010000113.1:0-5482 GCA_964411575.1 uncultured Oscillibacter sp.
TTGCACATCGACTCTCTACCATCCGTGATTCCGATCTGATTCTGCTGATGGAAAACGGTCAGATTGTGGAACAGGGCAATCATGATCAGTTAATGGCATTGAATGGGCGTTATGCTCTGATGTGCCGGACACAATCGGGACAGGCTTCAACATAATTGGAGTTTAACATGGAAAGCTATTAGAGCGTTGGCAGCAGACGTGATCCCGTTTGGCTTATTCCCCATTACACCATAATCCACCCTATCTGCCACGAAAGGCAAACCAGTCGAAAAACAGCAAAAATCGCCTGCCGCAAGAGCATGCGGCAGGCGATTTTCAGGAAATGCCGGATCGTCGCAGGAGAGAGCGGGATCACAGCGGGAATGCACCGGTGAGGACTGCGCCGAGGCAGAACACAACGAAAAGTCCCAGTCCCCAGCGCACGACAATCTTCTGCACGCCGATCATATCCTGACCGGTGAGGTTGAGCGCCACGTAGAACGAGCCTACCAGCGGGCTGCACATGTGGATCGCCTGCCCCATGATCGAGGCGATGGCGATGTTCACGCTGCTAAAGCCGTAGGCATACCCGGCCTCCGCGAGAATGGGGAGCACGCCGTAATAGAAGGAATCCACGGACAGGAACCAGTCGCCGGGCAGAGAGATCAGCGCCAGCAGCGCCGGGAAGTGCTTGCCCAGCGCCTCGGGGATGAGCTGAGAGAGGTGTGTGGCGATCGCATCGGAGATGCCGGTGCCGCTCATGATGCCAACGAGCACGGCTGCGCTGGCCATCATCGCAAGTGTAGTCACATACTCAAAGCCCTTGGTCTTGACCAGCTTCATCTGCAGCGCAGAGTCGTGCCAGTTAACCACCAGCGCGATGCCGCAGCCGATGGCAAAGGTCACATTTGCGCCCAGAAGGCCGGTGACCAGCAGCACCATCAGCGTCAGCGTGAGCAGCAGATTGAAGCCCCACAGCTTCGGACGGCGCTGCGCCAGCTCCTCTTCACTGAGCTGACGGCGGAACTCAAAGCTGCTGCGGCTGCCGGAAACATCGATCACGCCCAGACGTCTGCGCTCCTTGATGCCAAAGTAGACACCCAGCGCCAGCACATAGAGTACGCCGCAGAGCATGCTGGGCAGGAGCGAGCGGAACATCACGTCGGACGTCAAGCCGCAGGTGACCATGGCGCGCACCGTGGGGCCGCCCCAGGGCATCATGTCCATGATGCTGGCCGAGAGGATCATCAGGCAGCACAGGTAGAGCTTGTTGATCTTGAGCAGGTCGTAGATGGGGACGAGAGCCGTGGCGCAGATGATGTAGGTCGTACTGCCGTCGCCGTCCAGCGCCACCAGCATGGCCATGGCGGCAGTGCCCACGAGCACACGCAGGGGATCGCCGTGAACGACCTTGACGATCTTATCGACGATAGGATCAAACAGACCCGCGGCAAACATCAGACCGAAATAGGTGATCGCAAAGAGCACGGTGGTGAAGGTGCCCACGATGTTGGCGATGCCACCGCTGATGTAGGAGCCCAGGGCGAACGGGCTTTCGCCGTTATAGATGCAGGCGATGATACCAAAGAACAGAGGAATCAGGATCAGTGCCGAAAAGGCACTCATTTTCTTCGTGATGATCGTGACCATGAGGACAAGGATCATCGCGTAACCGATCAGAGCTAAGACTGACATGGGAAGCCTCCTTATCTTTTTCCTTTATGAAGTTTGCAAGGTGCAGAAAACTTGTCTGCCGACTGACAGACGAAAATCAGCCGTGGTAAGTGCCGTCGATGATCTCGACGCCTTTTTTGGCCAGCGTGTCGACCACCCACTGGCGCTTGGCCTTGCCTTCGCGGGCTGCCTCCACCTTGCCGGCGTCTGCGGCGGCGAAGGGAATGGCTGCTTCAAGAATCTGTGCGGCATCCTCACGGGGAATGATGATCACGCCGTCGGAATCGCCCAGAACGATATCACCGGGCTTGACGGCGACGTTGCCCACGGAGATGGGGACGTTGATCTCGCCCGGCCCTTCTTTATACGGGCCGCCGGGGGTGGAGCCGGTGGCATAGAGGAACATATGCTCCATGCGGGAGAGGTCATCGATGTCGCGGATGGGGCCGTCAAGCACAATGCCCCTGATTTTGCGGGTATGCTCTGCGTATACGGCCATGATCTGTCCCATCAGAGACTGCGAACGGTCGCCTTCGTTGGAGACGATGACCACGTCATTCTCCCCGGCCATGTCAAGGGCGCGATGGAGAAACAGGTTGTCACCGGGACGGGCCTTCACTGTCAGGGCAGCGCCCACCATAATGGGGTCTGCGGGACGGTTGATCAGGCGGATCTGGCTGCTCAGCGCGCAGGAACGTCCCATCGTGTCCGCCACATTGGCGGCGGGAAGGCTGCGAAACTGCTCCATCAGCTCCGGATCGGGGAGCTCACGCTGTAAAAAAATACGGTTGCCGACACTCATGTTTATGCTCCTTTTTGTAAGACGCGGTCGGGTCACACCCGAACCAGCTTGATCAGGTTGTTTTGTTCCGGGCTCCACTTGTTGGTGGAGAGGTAGAGGTTCCCCTCCCGGTCGCCGGAAACGCCGTGAATGCGATAGAACTGCCCTGCGCCGGCTGTCTGGCCAACGATCTCCAGCCGCGCAAGGTCGATGAGGGTGAGGCCGCCATCCAGCTCTCCCACATAGAGAAAGTCGTGGTCGGCCCAGATCCCGCCTGCGCGGGACATGCCGCCGCTTGTCACGGCCAGCAGCTCGCCCGTGCGGGTGAAAAGCTGTACGCGGCAGTTTTCCCGGTCGGCCACCCACACACGGTCAAAGCGGTCGATGAGCACTGCGTGGACGATGCGAAAGGCACCCGGCGCCTCGCCGGGGCTGCCCCAGGCATCCAGATAATTGCCCTGCGCGTCAAAACGGTGGACAGCGCAATTGCCGTAGCCGTCTGCGGCGTAGTACATCCCGTCGGGGCTGAGGATCATGGCACAGGGACGGCAAAAGGGCGTACCGCGCTTTTCAATGCTGTCAAGACGCGCCATGGCTTTGGGATCGCTGCACCAGGGGTGCTGCGTGGGTGCGCGCCCCTCTCGTTCCATCGTTTCATAGTGATCAAAGCGGTAGCCGCTGTCGCCGGGAACGCCGGGCGTGCCGAAGGTGTGCAGCAGCTCGCCCTGTGGGGTGAGCTCCCGGACGACGTGCGCGTTTTTGTCCGCGTCAGCTACCAGCAGCGTGCCCTTTGCAGTGTAGGAGATACCGTGCGCTTTTTTGAACAGGCCCTCGCCTATGATCTGCACAAGGTTTCCTGCCGCATTCAGAACGGCAATGGGGGCGTCGCTGCGGTCGGTGGCTGCGTAGAGCAACCCGTCGCTGCCCCAGCAGCTGTTCATCACATGTACGCCCTCCAGTTCGGCAGGCCACTTTGCCCACCCGGTGTCGACCCGGAAGGACAGCGGCCCCAACGCAACGATGTCAGAGGAGAGCTGAGGTCTGGGAGAAGAACAGAGGATCTCTTTCATATGTGCTTTTGCTTGCGCTCCTTTCCTGATGTGCTGCACCCGTGCAATTCCTGGCCAGGTATTCTGAGTGCGTTATGCATGTCGCAATCTGATTATACTAAGATTGCTATATAAAGAAAAGCATGAATTTTTAGAAAAAAGTAACAAGAAAAATCTTGTTATTTGACCATGCTGCGCGTATAATGCAGAGAAAGGGGGGCGTGCACGATGAATTTTACCAACCTTCACTATTTTGTGACCGTGGCAGAGGAAGGGAGCATTGCACGGGCGGCGCAGAAGCTGTTCACCTCGCCTCAGGCGCTCAGCGAGCAGATGCGCCGTTTGGAAAGCGCTTACGACGTCAGGCTCTTTCAGCGCGACCGCAGGATGCAGCTGACCTATGCCGGAGAGCGCTTCCTCCGCTTTGCGCGCAAGGTGCTTGACGAGGAGCGGGAGCTGTCGGTGGAACTGGACGAGATCGGCATGCACAAGCGGGGCAAGCTGACCGTGGGCTTCACGGCTTTTCTTCAGCGCAGCATTCTGCCGGAGCTTTTTCCCCGCTTTCACAGAGAAAACCCGTATATCGAGCTGGACATCCGAACCGGTCAGTCCAAAGCGCTCATCCGTGCGCTGCTTGACGGGCAGCTCGACCTGACGATCTGCAACTTCAGCGGCGATCTGCCGCCCGGCGTGCGGGTGCTGCAAACCTTCAACAATCACTTCTGTCTGGCGATCCCGACGGAGATGCTGGTGCGCCGGGGGCTGCCACAGGAGCCGGAAGAGCTGCGCCGGTGCGATCTGTGGCCTCTTTTGCAGGAGGAGCCGCTGCTGATGAATTTACAGGGGACGCAAAGCCGCAACCTGACGGATCTGTATCTCGACCATATGGGGATCCAAGCCGCACCGATCATCCAGCTCAACGAGATGAACAGCCTGCTCCACCTGTGTGCGCAGGGGATGGGCATTGCCTTCACCTTTGAGGTGACGGGCAAGATCTGCCTGGCGGTCGGAGATTTGCGCAAGCGTGTGGTACTGCTGCCTCTGCGGGACTACGATGAGCGCAGCAAGGTCTATGTCGCGCGCAGCGCGGAGCACCAGCTCAGCTGGACGGCACAGCGTTTTTTGGAGCTTCTGCTGCAATGCGATCCGGAACGAATGCCATAACGATTCCACCGCTGAGAGCGTTGAGAAATGTTCCTGCTTTGTGAAACACAAAAAAGATGGTTCAGCGTCGGGTTGACAGACGGGAAAAATGGATTATAATAAAAACTGATGTTGCAAAACGAAAAACGCAGAATGCGGCATTCAGACCGAAGGAGAGACGTGCATGAATGTTTTGATCCTGATGGGCAGTCCCAGATTACACGGCAACACCGCCGAGCTTTGCAAGCCCTTTGCCGACGAGCTGCGTGCGCGGGGCGCAGCTGTGCGCTATGTGACGTTGGCCGACAGAGATATCGCGCCCTGCCGGGGCTGCTACGCCTGTCAGGCGGTGGAGGGGGCGTACGGCTGCGTGCAGAAGGACGAGATGCCAGTGGAGGACATTTTGTGGGCGGAGCTGATCGTGCTGGCCACGCCGATCTATGCGTGGTACTGCGCCGCGCCGATGAAAAGCGTGCTCGACCGGCACTATGGCTTCAACAAGTATTACGGCAGTGCCTCCGGCTCACTCTGGAGGGGGAAGCAGGTGGCCATCCTCGCCACGCACGGCTACGAGCGCGCCTATGCGACCGAGCCGTTTGTGCTGGGCGTGCAGCGCCTGTGCCGGCACTCAGGGCTGGTCTACCGGGGGATGTACTCTGTGCGGGATGAGGATGACCTTGCCTCGTTCCAGACGCCGCAGGCCGTGGCCGGTGCGCGGGCGTTTGCGGCGGAGCTGCTGGAGCAATGAGGGATTTATCGGGACGCCAAAAATTTTTTCAAAAATTTGAAAAAAAGGCTTGCATTTTGCTTGCGGATGTGGTATACTAATGAAGCTGAAAACAGCATATCCGGGTGT
>CAYPLM010000114.1:0-5481 GCA_964411575.1 uncultured Oscillibacter sp.
TCCCGGCGTTTTGCAATAGCATTGTTTGTCTTTTTTCACAGAAGTATGAGTAAAGGCCGTTGATTTTACCGCCCGTCTCTGGTACAATGGGACAAATACCTTCAGGAGGCGCCGCCATGCTGCCCATTAAGATCGCTCCGTCCATTCTCTCCGCCGACTTTGTCAATCTCCAGCGCGACATTGAGCGCATTTCCTCCGCCGATTATGTCCATGTGGACGTGATGGACGGCGAGTTTGTCCCCAATCTCACCATCGGCATCCCCGTGGTCAAGGCCATCCGCCCGGTCACGTCTCTGCCGCTGGACGTGCACCTGATGATCACCAAACCCCTGCGCTATGTCTCGCAGTTTTGCGACGCGGGGGCGGACATCGTGACGGTGCATGTGGAGTCGGACTTCCCCGAAAACATCCACGCTGCGCTGCGCGTCATCCGCGAAAAGGGCAAGCGCGCGGGCATCGTGCTCAAGCCTAACACGCGCGCAGAGGCCGCGCTGCCGTTTTTGAGCGAGTGCGACATCGTGCTGGTAATGACGGTGGAGCCGGGCTTCGGCGGGCAGAAATTCATGTCCGACATGATGCCCAAGGTCGCACAGCTGCGCGCCTGGCTGGACGAGGTGAACCCCGCATGCGAGCTGGAGGTGGACGGCGGCGTGGACACGGCCACGCGCGGCGCGTGCGTAAACGCGGGCGCAAACGTGCTGGTGGCAGGCAGCGCGGTGTACAAGGCCGCCGATATCCCCGCCAAGATCAAGGAACTGAGAGGATAAGCACATGGAATATTTTCCCGCAGCGCTTGAGGCGCTGGTCGAGCAGTTTGCGCGCCTGCCAGGCATCGGCAGCAAAAGCGCGCAGCGCCTTGCCTTTCATGTACTGGCGCTGAGCGAGACGGAGGCACAGGAGTTTGCCGACGCCATCGTCACGGCCAAGCGCACCGTGACGCTCTGCCCCGTGTGCCGCAACCTCACCGACGGCGGCCTGTGCCCCATCTGTGCCTCGCCCCGGCGCGACGAGGGCGTGATCTGCGTGGTAGCCGACCCTCGTGACGTGGTGGCCATGGAGCGCACACGCGAGTTTTCCGGGCGATACCATGTGCTCCACGGGGTAATCTCCCCGCTTAGCCACGTCACGCCCGACGACCTTGAGATCAAGTCGCTGCTCGCGCGTGTGGCGCAGGGCGGCGTACGCGAGGTGATCATGGCCACAAACCCCGACACCGAGGGCGAGGCCACGGCGATGTATCTTGCGCGGCTGCTGCGTCCGTTTGACGTGAAGGTCACGCGTCTGGCCTACGGCATCCCCGTGGGCGGACATCTCGAATTTGCCGACGATGCCACGCTGCTGCGCGCGCTGGAGGGTCGTCGCGAGATCTGAAAAAATCAGAATGAGCCCCCGGACAGGCCATACGCGCCCGTCCGGGGGCTTCAGCGTGTCAAGAAAAGCGGCGTCGGCCGCTTTTTTTACGTTCTCATGGCGCGGTGTACAGCGCGTCGAGCACGGCCCACAGCTGCGGAAACGCGCGCCGCAGGCTCCACACGCCCGCCCCGCGCAGTCCGTACTCGTCGATCAGGCGAAGGCGCGAGAGCGCGCTGCGCGCATCCTCAAACCACACCTCGTGCTCGCGCCCCTGTGCGTCGCGGTAGGGGAAGTACGGCGCCTGCGCCGTCTCGTCGTAGCGCACCTGCGCGCCGTACTGCCGCGCCAGCGCAAGCGCCTGCTGCGGCGAGAGCGACTGTGCGCGCGTTTCACCCTGCCGGTAGGGCAGCGGCCAGTCGTAGCCGTAGGCGGACAGACCCAGCAGCAGCTTTTCCGGCGCAATGGCAGACACGGCGTAGTCGAGCACCTGACGCACCTGCGGAAGCGGCGCAACAGCCATCGGCGGGCCGTAGGTGTAGCCCCACTCGTAGGTCATCAGCAGTGCCGCGTCCGCCGCCGCGCCCAGCAGCGCGTAGTCGTGCGCCTCATACAAAAGCCCCGGCTGGTCGGCGCGCGTTTTGGGCGCGAGCGCTGTCAGCACCGGCAGCGGGGCAAGGCGCGTGCGCAGCGCTGTGACAAATGCCGCATACGCCTCGCGCAGCGACGCCGGGACGTATTCAAAATCCACGTCCGCCCCGCGATACCCCTTCTGCTGCACCGTCTGCGCCACTGACTGCAGCAGTGCGCGCTGGATCTCCCCGTTTTGCAGCACCAGCGCGGCGCGCCCACTGTCAAAGCTGCCCTGCTCGGTGAGCGTGGAGAGGTGCAGCAGCGGCGCTACCCCGGCGCGCTTCGCCGCTTCCAGCAGCGCTTCATCCTCCGGCGGCAGCAGCGCACCATCCGCGGCGATGCCGTAGGTAAAGGGCGTCAGCCAGCTCAGGTACGGCAGGAGCGTATTCAAAAGTGTTTTTTCGATCTGCGGATAGGCGTAGCCGTTGATCGCGGCGGCGCGCAGCGGTTGATCAAGATACGAGATCGCCAGAAGTTCGCCGGGATAGAGCGTGCCGCGTCCGCCGAGGCCGTAGTTGCGCCGCAGCAGCGCCTTTTCGCTCACACCGTAGCGCGCCGCGATGCCGTAGAGCGTCTCGCCGCCGCGCACCACATGTACCTGCGTGGGAAAGCGCACGGCCAGCGCCTGCCCCACCACCAGCGTCTCCCCTGCGCCCACACCGTTCGTCTGCGCCAGAAGCCCCGGCGGCACGCCGTATTCCAGCGCGACTGACCAGATACTCTCCCCCGGCCTGACAACATGGATCAGCATCCCCCATCACCTCAAAAAAGCATATGCGCCCGCACCCGCGCGCAGCACCGTGCATACTCTGCTGACGGAGGGATCGCCCATGCAAACCACATTGGACACCCTGCACGTCGGCTGCGGCGGCGTGATTTGCGCGCTGTGCGCCGTCGGCGAGGCGCGCGGCCGTCTGCTCGACCTCGGCTTCGTGCCGGGGGCGCGGGTGTGCGCGCTGCACGAGTCGCCCTGGGGCGACCCGGTGGCCTACGGCGTGCGCGGAGGCGTGATCGCACTGCGGCGTGCGGATGCCCGCATGATTCTGATCAGTAGGAAAGGATGACACGACATGGAGGAGACTGTTTTTCCCGGAACGAATAAAGCGCGGCGCGCAGCACTCGCAGGAAATCCAAACGTGGGCAAGTCCACGCTGTTCAACGCGCTCACCGGGCTGCACCAGCACACGGGCAACTGGCCGGGAAAAACGGTCGCCTCCGCGCAGGGCAGCGTTACATATGAAGCTGAGATGCTTACGCTCGTGGATCTTCCGGGGACATACTCGCTCTTCCCCGGCTCGGCAGAGGAGGAGCTGACGCGCGAATATCTTTTTTTCGGCGAGGCGGACGCGGTGGTGCTGGTGGCAGACGCAACGAGCCTTGAGCGCAGCCTCTTTCTGACGCTTCAGGTACTCGAGGCCACGCGCATGCCCGCCGTGCTGTGCGTCAATCTGCTCGACGAGGCGAGGCGGCGAGGCGTGCAGGTCGACCTCACCGCGCTCTCACGGGGGCTGGGCATCCCGGTGGTGGGTGTGAGCGCGCGCAGCGGCGAGGGGCTTCCCGCTCTGCGCGCGGCGCTTCTTAACGCCGTACATGCGCGGCAGCGGGAAGCGCTTTCTCTGCGCTATCCCGACGCGGTGGAACGGGCGCTGCACTGTCTCGAGCCCACGCTTGCCGCCATCGGCATGCGCGCCTCGCGCGCCCTCGCGCTGCATCTGCTCGAAGGCGACGCGGCGCTGCGCGCCCACCTTCCCGCTGCGCAGGAACGCCTTGACGATGCGCTTGCGCGCGCTCACGCGCCGCTCGCGGCAGCCTCGCTCACAGGTGATGCACTGCGCGATGCCGTGGCGGGCGTGCTGTCCCGGCGCGCCGGGACGCTTGCCGCAGCCTGCGTGCACGCGGACGAAACGCGCAGGCTGCGCCTTGACCGGCGGCTCGACCGGCTTTTCACCGCACGGCGGACGGGCGTGCCTGTGATGCTGCTGCTTTTGGGGCTGATCCTGTGGCTGACGATCTCGTTTGCCAATGCGCCGTCGGCGCTTTTGTCGCGTGTGCTGCTTGCCGGGCAGGCACCGCTGCGCGCGGCGCTGGGCTTTCTGCCGCAGCGGTTGTGCGCGGCGCTGGTGGATGGCGTGTACGGCACCGTGGCGTGGGTAGTGTCGGTGATGCTGCCGCCGATGGCCATCTTCTTCCCGCTTTTCACGCTGCTCGAGGACGTGGGGTATCTGCCGCGCGTGGCCTTCGTGCTCGACCGCGCGTTTGCCCGCGCCGGGGCGCATGGACGTCAGAGCCTGACGATGTGCATGGGACTGGGCTGCAACGCCTGCGGCGTGACGGGTTGCCGCATTATCGGCTCGCCGCGCGAGAGGCTGATCGCCATGCTGACCAACACGCTCGTGCCGTGCAACGGGCGCTTTCCGCTTCTCATCACGCTCTCAACGCTGTTTTTCGCCGGGTCGGGCGGCGCGCTGCTGCCCGCGGCGCTGCTGCTGGGCGCGCTGGTGCTGGCCGTTTTTGCCACGCTTTTCGCCTCGCGGCTTCTGAGCAAAACGCTGCTGCGGGGACAAAGCTCTTCCTTCTCGCTGGAGCTGCCGCCCTACCGCCTGCCGCGCGTGGGGCAGGTGCTGGTGCGCTCGCTGCTCGACCGGACGTTTTTCGTGCTCTCGCGCGCAGTGACGGTGGCCGCCCCGGCGGGGCTTCTGATCTGGTACCTTGCCAACAGCGGCGGCGAGGTGAGCCTGCTTCTGCGTGCGGCGCAGAAGCTCGACCCCTTCGCGCGCCTTCTGGGGCTGGACGGGATGATCCTGCTGTCCTTCCTCCTCGGCTTTCCCGCCAACGAGCTGGTGCTGCCCATCCTGCTGATGGGCTACAGCGCCTGCGTCGCGCTGGTGGACTGCGAGGGCGCGGCCGCGCTGCAGCTGCTCTCGGCCAACGGCTGGACAGCACAGACGGCGCTGTGCACGATGCTCTTCTCCCTTCTCCACTTCCCCTGCGGCACCACCGTCCTCACGTTGCGGCGCGAAACGGGGAGCCTGCGCTGGACGCTTGTGGGCGTGCTGCTGCCCACGCTGATGGGCTGCGCCGCATGCGCCGCCGCACACGCCGCGTTCACCCTGCTCGCACGGCTGGCCTGAATGGTCACGCTTCGCTCCCCGGCAGCAAAGCTGACGGGACGCTATGCATCCTTCCGTATTTATCCGCTGTCCTTTGCGGAATACCTGAAATTCCGCAAGGAGTTTACAACGGTGGATGATCCAAAGAAGGAGCTTGTGCGGTACTTGCAGCTTGACGGCTTTCCGACACTTCATCTGCGGGAGTATGCTGTTGCCTTGCCGTGTGGTCTGCCATTTGGGGGTAGAATTGTAGTTTACTCGGCAAATTTCAGTCCTCCTTTTCTGACTTTTCCTCTGAATATCCAATTTTGAAAACATGGTATCTGTTAATCCTTCAACCGATATACCGGCGGTTGAGATGCACAAGCCGGGTAAAGCGGCAGCACCG
>CAYPLM010000115.1:0-5481 GCA_964411575.1 uncultured Oscillibacter sp.
GAGTCCAACGTCAAGGAGATCTTCGACAAGACCTGGGAGCTCAAGCAGGATCCCACCATGATGATCTTTAACCAGTTTGCTGAGATGGGCAATCCCCTCTGGCACTATAACGTCACCGGCTATGCCCTGGCCGACCTGTTCGAAGCCGTCAAGCGCCCCGGCGACAACTTTGCCGGCGCGTGCTTCACCTCCGGCTCTGCCGGTACCATGTCCGCGGGCGATCTGCTCAAGGAGCGCTATCCTCACCTCAAGCTCGCCGTCGGCGAGGCGCTGCAGTGCCCCACCATCCTTGACAACGGCTTTGGCGGCCACCGCATCGAGGGCATCGGCGACAAGCATATCCCCTGGATCCACAACGTCAAGAACACCGACATGGCCATCGCCATCGACGATGAGGACTCCCAGCGTCTGCTGCGCCTGTTCAACACGCCCGAGGGTAAGCAGTACATGCGCGACGAGCTGGGCATGAGCGAGGAAGAGATCGAGAAGATGAGCTGGCTGGGCATCTCCGGCATTGCCAACGTGCTCTGCTGCATCAAGATGGCCAAGTACTATGAGCTCACCGAGCACGATGTCGTGGGCACCGTCCTCACCGACTCCGCCGTGATGTACCAGTCCCGCATCGAAGAGCTCAACGAGATGCACGGCGCGTACAACGCCCACGAGGCCGCCCTGGATCACAACCTCCACATGCTCGGCCTCAAGACTGACAGCATGCTCGAGCTGACCTATGCCGAGCGCAAGCGCGTGCACAACCTCAAGTACTACACCTGGGTCGAGCAGCAGCAGATGAAGGTCGAAGACCTCAACGCCCAGTGGTATGACACCGCCAACACCTGGGACGCCGTCCACGCCCAGGCCAGCGAGCTCGACGAGCTGATCAACGAGTTCAACGAGGCCGCCGGCCTTCTCAAGGCGCTGTAAGAAAGCGCGAGCGCAAAGCCAACAAGGGCGGGGCATTCGCTCCCGCCCTTTATTCCTATTTACTAAATGTACGAAGAGGTCAACACCATGTCCAAACGTATCGTCATCGCCCTGGGCGGCAACGCGCTGGGCAACACCCCCTATGAGCAGCTCGCCCTCGTCACCGAGACGGCGCGCCCCATCGTCGACCTGATCGCTGAAGGCAACGAGGTGATCATCGCCCACGGCAACGGCCCGCAGGTCGGTATGATCAACCTTGGCATGGGCACCGCCGCCGAGGCGGGCGCCATCAAGTCCGACATGCCCTTCCCCGAGTGCGGCGCCATGTCGCAGGGCTACATCGGCTATCACCTGCAAAACGCCATCGGCAACGAGCTTGCCGCGCGCGGCATCGAAAAGGACGTGGCCACCGTGGTCACGCAGGTGCTCGTCGACGAGGCTGACCCCGCTTTCCAGCACCCCACCAAGCCCGTGGGCGCGTTCTACGACAAGGCGACCGCCGAGCGCATCGCCGCCGAAAAAGGCTACACCATGGTCGAGGACGCCGGGCGTGGCTATCGCCAGGTCGTCCCCTCTCCCAAGCCCGTGGACGTGATTGAGAAAAACACCATCCGCGCGCTCGTGGACAGCGGTACGGTGGTCATCACCGTGGGCGGCGGCGGCATCCCTGTGGTGCGCCGCAACGGCCGCCTCTGCGGCACGCCCGCCGTCATCGACAAGGACTTTGCCTCTGCCAGACTCGCCGAGCTTCTTGACGCGGACATGCTGGTGATCCTGACGGCAGTGGAAAAGGTGGCCATCAACTATGGCACGCCCGAACAGAAGGGGCTCGATGAGCTCACGCCTGCCGAGGCCCGCCGCTACATCGAGGAAAAGCAGTTCGCTCCCGGCTCGATGCTGCCCAAGGTGCAGGCTGCGCTCTCCTTCGCCGAGAGCAAGAGCGGCCGTGTGGCGCTGATCACGCTGCTCGAGAAGGCTGCAGACGGCATCACCGGCAAGACCGGTACGCGCGTGCATCAGTGACCGAAAAATTCTATCGTTCGGTATAGAAATCCGCCGAACGGGAAAAGACACATGGAAGAAACGCCGAAAGAGCTCACTTATCTTTCGGCGTTTTCCCTAAAAAACACGCGAAAATTTTGTCAAAGCTAACAAAATTTTTTTCTGCCTGTCAAAAAATTTGACTTTTTCGAAAATTTTTAGTTGCATTTATTTCCACAATCCTGTATCATAGAGCAAAGCAGCCGAGCATGGCTGCCAAATTTGCCCTCGCCCGCGCGGGGGCGCAAACAGGAGGAAAAACAATGAAGAAGCTTCTTGCTGTGCTGCTGTCTGCTGTGATGCTGCTGTCCCTCGTGGCCTGCTCCAACGATCAGCCGAGCACCCCCGATCCCGATCCCAGCACCCCCATCACCGCCGACCCCGGCACCACCGACACCAAGACCATCAAGGTCGGTCTGATCTGCATCGGTGACGAGAATGACCAGGGCTACACCTACAACTTCATCCGCGGCAAGGAAGCCGCCACTGAGGCGCTCGCTGCCAAGGGCATCAACGTTGAGTGGGTCGTCAAGTACAACATCGGCGAAGACGCCACCTGCGAGGACGCCAACATCGAGCTGGCCGAAGAAGAGTGCGAGATCATCTTCAACAACTCCTACGGCTTCGAGCCCTTCATGCTCAAGGTCGCGCCCGACTATCCCAACATCCAGTTCGTCGGCTGCACCAACCAGGCTTCCTGGAACGACGGTCTTGACAACACCCACAACGCCTTCGCCAACATCTACGAGGGCCGTTATCTTGCCGGTGTTGCTGCGGGCATGAAGCTCCAGCAGCTCATCGACGAGGGCACCATCAAGGCCAATGAGGCCGTTATCGGCTATGTCGGCGCGTTCTCCTTCGCGGAAGTGATCTCCGGCATGACCTCCTACTTCCTGGGCGCCCGCTCCGTCTGCCCGAGCGTGACGATGAAGGTTCAGTTCGTCGGCTCCTGGTCCGATGCCACTGCTGAGTCCAACGCCGCCAGCGACCTGTGCGACCGCGGCTGCAAGCTCATCTCCCAGCACTCCGACAACACCACCCCCGCCACCATGGCGCAGAGCAAGGGCGCGTTCCACACCGGCTACAATAACGACATGACCGGCGTTGCTCCCGAGGCCAGCATCATCGGCTGCCGCATCGACTGGACGAACTACTTCGTCTATGCTATCGAGTCCGTGGTCAACGGCCAGAGCTTCGATCAGGACTACTGCTTCGGCTACTCCACCGGCGACGTGGTGCTCACCCAGCTCAACGAGGCCATTGCCGCCCCCGGCACGGCTGAAAAGCTCGCCGAGGTCGAAAAGGGTCTTGCTGATGGCTCCGTCCAGGTCTTCGACACCGACACGTTCACGGTCGGCGGTGAGAAGCTGACTCAGGCCTTCGCCCTCGACACCGACGGCGACTTCGCCCCCGACTCCGAGGAGGCCGTGTTTGACGGCGCGTTCCACGAGTCCTACTTCCAGTCCGCTCCTTACTTCGCCATCCAGATCGACGGCATCGAGTGGCTGAACGCTGCCTACTAAGAAACATACGCATCGCGCTCAGCGGCGCCTGACGAAAGTCGGGCGCCGCTTTTTTTGCTTCATTCACAAACTGTTTACACGCCGCCCTATTGACAACGCGCGTCGGTGGTGATACACTGCGTTTAGCACTCAGGGAGAACGAGTGCTAAACCGTCGAGGAGGGCTGCGGGCGTGGAATTGTCTGAGCGGAAACGGCAGATACTCAAGCGTGTGGTCGAGGATTATATCCAGACTGCCGAGCCCGTGGGCTCAAAGGTGCTGGCTCAGCAGATGGGCGGCAGCGTCAGCTCCGCCACCATCCGCAACGAGCTGAGCGAGCTGAGCGATATGGGCTATCTCGAGCAGCCCCACACCTCCGCGGGGCGCGTGCCCTCGCCCAAGGGCTATCGCCTGTACGTCAACGAGCTGATGGAGCATCACACGCTCAGCGAGCAGGAGACGCAGCGCATCAACGAAACGCTGCACGGCAAGCTCTCCGCGCTTGACGATGTGGTCTCGCAGGCGGGGCAGATGGTCTCCACCATCGTCAACTACCCCTCCTATGCCGTCACGGCGGCCAGACACGCGCTGACGGTGCGCCGCTTTGAGCTTCTGGCCGTGGATGACAAGAGCTTCATCACCGTAGTGATGACCGACGACAGCCGCGTCAAAAGCCAGCTGCAAGCCGCGCCCCTCGCGTTCGACCGCGCACGGCTCGGCGATCTGAGCAGCCTTTTGAACACGCATTTCGCCGGGCGCAGCCGCGAAGAGATGAACGCCCACCTGATGAGCGTGTCCGATCAGATCGCCCCGGAGCTGTTCCTTGTGCTCTCGCGCACGGTGGAATACGCCTGCGAGGTGATCGAGGAGGGCGAGCGGCGCGACGTGGTCACAAGCGGCGCAAGCCAGATCCTCAAGATCCCTGAGTACCGCGACTTCGACAAGGCGCACGAGCTGATGACGTTTTTCGTCGACAATAAGGAAAGCCTTCCCGTGCCCGAGGATGACGCGCCGCTGAAAATCCTCATCGGCCCGGAGAATGTCAACGAGGCGCTGCGCGACACCAGCGTGGTGGTTGCCAGCTACGACATCGGCGACGGGATGCGCGGCCTTGTGGGTGTGGTGGGGCCCACGCGTATGGACTATGCCACCGTGACCGCGCGGCTGAGCTACTTTGCCGATTCGCTCACGCGAATGTTCGGCAAAAACGAGCTGCCGCCGAAGAATGATGAGAAAACAGGAGAATGAACATGCAGGACAAGGAAAATCAGCAGCCTTCGACCCCGGAGACCCCGGAAACGCCCGAGCCGCAGCAAAGCGCCGAGCACGCGCAGGAAGAGAGCTTCACTCTCTCGCGCGAGCAGATGGAAAAGCTGGAGGGGCTTGCCAAGAGCCTTGCCGACGAGCACGACAAATACCTTCGTCTCGCCGCTGAGTACGACAACTACCGCAAGCGCACCGCAAAGGAAAAGGAGAGCATCTACGCCGACGCGAAGATCGACACCATCAAGAGCATGCTCCCCGTGTACGATAACCTCGAGCGCGCGCTCTCACAGTTCGGCGCGGACGATGCAGACCCGCACAAAAAGGGCATCGAGATGATCTTCACGCAGTACAAAGAGAGCCTTTCCAAGCTTGGCGTGACGCCCATCGAGGCCGCCGGACAGCCCTTCGACCCTGAACGGCATAACGCCGTGATGCATGTGGAGGACGAGTCCTTCGGTGAGAGCACGGTAGCCGAGGTGCTGCAGCAGGGCTTTATGCTCGGCGACAAGGTGCTGCGCTTTGCGATCGTAAAGGTCGCCAACTGACCCGCTACAAACCGCGCCCCGCGCGTTTTGCATAGATTGAAAACAAAAACATTCAGGATAAATTCAGGAGGATGAAATCTTATGTCTAAAGTGATCGGAATCGACCTTGGTACTACCAACAGCTGCGTGGCCGTTATGGAAGGCGGCGAGCCCGTCGTCATCGCCAACGCGGAGGGCAACCGCACCACCCCGTCCGTCGTCGC
>CAYPLM010000116.1:0-5385 GCA_964411575.1 uncultured Oscillibacter sp.
CTTATGTACCTGCGCAAAAACGCGCGCGAGCGCAGCGAGGTCAGCTTTGACGAGCCGCTCAACACCGACTGGGACGGCAACGAGCTGCTGCTGTCCGACGTGCTGGGCACCGAGCCGGACGAGGTGATGCGCACCGTGGAGGAGAAGGCGGAGCGTCAGCTGCTGAGCGATGCCATTGCGCGTCTGCCCGCGCGCGAGCGGGAGATCGTCACGCTGCGTTTTGGTCTGGGCGGAGGAGAGGAAAAAACGCAAAAGGAGGTCGCCGACCTCCTTGGCATTTCGCAAAGCTATATTTCGCGGCTGGAAAAGCGCATCATCGCGCGCCTCAAGCGCGACATCCTGCGCATGAGCTGATGTGCGTGCATATGCTGAGCAGGAACAGGAGGGGATGCCCATGACGACTGAACAGGCTATTTCCGCTGCCGCGCGGCAGCTGGCCGAAAACTATCAGACAACGCATCTGCCGATGTACGACGCGCCGCGTCTGCCCAGCCGGCAGGAGGTCATCGCGCTGCTGCGTGATCTGCAAAAGCTGCTTTTTCCCGCGTTTTATGGGGAGCGGGAGCTGCTGACGCTGCCGCCGGAGGAGTACGCCGCGCTGCTGCTCACGCGCGCCGCGCGCCGCCTTCGCACGCAGCTGCTGCTGACGCTGCCGGAGGGGGAGGACGCCGAGTCGGTCTGCCGTGCTTTTCTGACGCGCCTGCCGGAGGTGCAGCTGCGCATCGACAGCGACCTTGTCGCCACCATCGACGGCGACCCGGCGGCATGCTCAATGCAGGAGGTGATTTTTTCCTACCCTGGCCTCTTCGCCACATTTATCTACCGCGTGGCGCACGAACTGTATCTTCTGGGCGTGCCGATGCTGCCGCGTATCATGACTGAGTACGCCCATTCGCAAACGGGCATCGACCTGCATCCCGGTGCGCAGATCGGCGAAGCCTTCTTCATCGACCATGGCACCGGCGTGGTGGTGGGAGAGACAGCCGTCATCGGTGATCACGCGCGGCTGTATCAGGGCGTGACGGTTGGCGCGCTCGCGCCCGCAGGTGCAAAGCCGGGCGGCCGCCGCCATCCAAAGCTCGGCAGTTACGTCACGCTCTACGCCAACGCCACGCTGCTCGGCGGCGAGACGGAGGTGGGAGACGGCGCAGTCATCGGCGGCAACGCGTTCGTCACCGAGTCCGTTGCGCCCAACACCACGGTGCATCTGAAAAAGCCGGAGATGATCGTGCGCGGAAAGAAGGAAAGACCTGCGCGATGAGCATTCACCGCGCAGGCCGTACATTTTCAAAAAATCGGCTGATGTCGTTTTCTTGAGAAGGCCTGCAGCCCGCCGCAGCACACTTGCGCTGCGTGCTCATACGTTTGCGGACTGAGGGGTGTTTTTTCCGACGCGCATGTCGCCGGAAAAAACAATCAGACTGATTTCGCGTCTGCGGACGCGAAACTCTACGAGGCTTTTTTGACACACAGAAACGGGAAGAGAGCCGCAGTTCTCTTCCCGTTTGATCCTGTCAAAAAAGCGTCATTGCGAACCAGTGACCGATGTCACTGGTGTGGCAATCCGGCCTTTTTCTCAAGTTTCCGAACCAATCCAGTGTGGGAATGACGGGGGTTCTTTGACACACAGAAACGGGGAGAGAGCCGCAGATCTCTTCCCGTTTTTCGTGTGTCTAATAGAGGCATTCAGCCGACTTTTTGAGAGGATCCGTTCTTTGCGCCGGGCAGCCAGTGGCCGCGCTTGTAGTACAGCAGGAACACAAGGCTGCTGAGCGCCCAGCTGATGGGGTAGATCGCCGCGATGACCTCGTTGGAAACGTGCGCAAAGCCGTACACCCACAGGTACACCAGCCGCGCCACACAGCAGGTGAGCATTGTGATCACCGCCGGGGCGACAGCATGGCTCACGCCGCGCATCGCCGCAGAGAAAATCTCAGTAAAGGTGAAGGTGACATAGAACGAGCAGGTCATCAGCGCCACGCGGGAGCCAATGGCGATTACCTCTGCGTCGTCGATGACGAACAGCGAGATCAGCGGCTCGCGCAGCAGCACCACAAGCACCGAGAACGCTGCGGCTATCAGCGCGTAGATCGCAAGGCCACGTCGGATGCTCTCGCGCACACGATCCATGTGCCCCGCGCCGTAGTTCTGCCCCACAAAGGTCATCACTGCAATGCCGATGGCGCCGCCGATGGGCCAGAACACGTCGTCAATCTTGCGGAAGGCCGTCCATGCGGCGATGGAGTCGGTGCCGAGCATGTTGATGGCAGACTGGAGCACCATGTTGGCGATGTTGAACATAGCCGACTGCACGCCCGAGGGCAGCCCGATGCGCACCATCAGGCGCAGCAGTCCGTCGTCCAGCTCACGCAGGGAGAGCGTCAGGCGGAATTCCTTCGGCAGACGGCGCAGTGCGCGCAGCACCAGCACTGCGCAGATCACCTGTGAGAGCGCCGTGGCTGCCGCTGCGCCGATCACGCCCCAGTGGAACACCAGCACGAACAGAAGGTCAAGCCCCACGTTGGCCAGCACGCAGGCAAAGAGAAAATACAGCGGCTTTTTCGAGTCGCCCATGGCGCGCAGGATACTGCTGCCCATATTGTAGAGCATGGTGGGGATCATGCCCAGAAAATATACGCGCAGGTAGCTTGCCGAGGCGTCGATGGTGTCGGCGGTGGTGTGCAGCAGCAGGAGAAGCGGCCGCGCGCCGAAAACGCCCACCAGCGTGACGAAAAGCCCGCAGGCCGTGGCCAGCAGCACTGCCGTGAACACGCCGCGGCGCACCTTCTCCCGGTCGTCCGCGCCGTAATACTGCGACAGCACCACCGACGCGCCCGACGACAGCGCCACAAAAAAGTTCACCAGCAGACAGATAATGCTCGACGACGAGCCGCCCACCGCCGCCAGCGCCGCCGTGCCCAGCGCGCGGCCGACGATGATGGCATCTGCGGCGTTGTAGAGCTGCTGGAGCAGGGTGCCGAGCATGATGGGGATGCAAAAGCGCAGCATCTCCTTCCAAATCACGCCCTCGGTGAAGCTGTCATGCGGTTTCGTACTCATGTTTTTCGTCTCCCGTCAAATCAAATCAGCGAGAGACATTATAGTCATTCCGACGAAATTTGCAAGAGCAATTTCAGCACTTTGACGAATTACTTCGCAGCCAGCCACGCCCCTCCACAAAGCGCGAGACGAGGAACGTGACGACATAGTCTCCGGCGGAGTTGAGCATCGTAGCCGGCGGGTCGACAAGATTGCCGATGGTCACGGCGATGGGGTAGGCCACCGCCATCTGGCCGGGAAAGAAGATGCTGCAAAGGATGTACTCGCCGATGTAGCCCCCGCCGGGGATGCCTGACATCGCTACCGAGCTGAACACCGCCACAAGCAGCACTCTCACATAAAGCCCCGTCCCCGTGAACGGCATGCCGAACACGCCGAAAAGAAACGCGATCTTCAAAACGCAGCTCAGGCACGAGCCGTCCATGTGCATCGTCGCCCCCAATGGGATCACAAGGTCGGCAATGTCACGCCGCACGCCGCTTTTCTCGCATGCTTCCAGATTGGTGGGGATCGTTGCCACGGACGAGCAGGTGCCCAGCGCCGTCACAGCCGGGTGCAGCACATGCCGCGCCATCACGCGCACGGCGCCCCTTCCGCCGCCCAGACGCGCATACAGCGGGAATGCGACGAGCGCATAGGCAAGGCACAGCGGGTAGTACACGGCCATCGCCCGCCCGTAGGCCACGGTGATCTGCGCGCCGTAGGACGCGACCAGCGAGGCGAAAAAGCCAAAAAACGCCACCGGTGCGTAATAGCTTACCAGCCGCACTACGGCAAGCATCGCGCCCGTCATGCTCTCGAGCCAGCGCGCGGCAGGAGAGTCCGCCCCGCCGCTGAGCGCAACGCCGAAGCCGAACAGCAGCGAAAAGACGATCAGCGGCAGCATCGCCCGCCGCGAAAGCAGCGCGGCAAAGTCCTCCACGGTGAAAAAGTTGACCACCAGCTCTGCAAGTGTCAGCGGCTGCTCCACCGTTCCGGCATCCGGTGTCGTCCACGCGTGCAGCACCGGCGGAAAAACGCGCAGCACGGACAGCATCAGTGCCGCGGCCAGAAGCCCCGTCAAAACGAACACCGCCAGCGTCACGCCCAGAATCTTACCTGCGCGGCGCAGACTCGGCATCGATGCCACTGCGCCCGACAGCGAACAGAACACCAGCGGCACCACAATGCAGAACATCAGGTTGATAAACACCGTGCCCAGCGGCGCAAGGCAGACCGCATCCGGCCACAACGCGCCGACGGTGCACCCGGCGAGAATGCTCAGCACCATCACGACAAAAAAGCCATAGTTTTTCAGCGACGATCGGGACATGGAAACTCCTCCTTATCATAGTCCTGCCTTATCTATAGCGCAGGACACGCCCCGGCATGACAAGTTAAAATCGAAATATCTGATAGAACGATGATATTTATTATATAATGCTCTTTATTGAGCGGGCGAAACGTGGTATCATCAGAAAAAACGGGCGGCTGCCCGAAAAAGGAGAAATTTGCCATGATCACTGTTGACGCGCGGGGCTTTGTCTGCCCCATCCCGGTGGTAAAAACCAAGGACGCCATCGCCGCTCTGGCCGGAGCGGGCACGGTGCGCACGCTCGTGGACAACGAGGTCGCCGTGCAGAACCTCACGCGCTTTGCCACCGGCAAGGGCTATGCCGTCACCTCTGCCGCTGCGGGCGAAAACGAGTATGAGGTCGTCATCGAAGTCACTGCCTGCACGGCCTGCGAGGAGGAAAAGGCGGGGCGCAATATCGTTGTCGCCATCACCAAAAACGTGATGGGCGGGGGAGATGAGACTCTGGGCCGCACGCTGCTCAAGAGCTTTATCTATGCCCTTGCCCAGCAGGAGACGCTGCCGCGCACCATTCTCTTCTACAACGGCGGCGCAAGCGTAGCCTGCGAGGATTCCGACTCGCTGGAGGATCTCATGCAGATGGAAAAGGCGGGCGTGGAGATCCTCACCTGCGGTACCTGCCTCAACTTCTACGGCCTGGGCGACAAGCTCAAGGTCGGCCAGGTGACCAATATGTATGCCATCGTCGAAAAGCTCTCTGCTGCCGACCTTGTCATCCAGCCCTGAGCCTGAACGCGGAAAATGGCTCCGGTTATCTCTGAAAGAGGTTAGCCGGAGCCTTTTTTGGCTCGATGCAGATGAGAGCGGCCGGGCAATGGAGCGGAAGAAAATTTCAAAAAAAGAGAAAAAAGGGTTGACAATCCGTGACAAGCATGCTATACTAATCATCGTTCCGCATGTGGATCGCTAACAACTGCATCTGGGGGTATAGCTCAGCTGGGAGAGCGCTTGAATGGCATTCAAGAGGTCAG
>CAYPLM010000117.1:0-5356 GCA_964411575.1 uncultured Oscillibacter sp.
GACCAGACCGTAGGCAGCGCCGGGATAGGCATATTCGCCGACCTCAGCAGCCCATGCGGGCGTCCAGTCGACCAGCTTGAGGTTTTCGTACACGCCGTCGACAACCTGGCTCCAACGGGTCTCGTTGAGGCCGAAGAGGATGTCGCCGTCCTTGTTCTCGTTGGCGGCCTGGATGGCAGCGGTGTCGCCGGAGATGACGGAGTTATCGTCGATGCTGATGGTGAAGCCGGCGTCCTTGGCCTCGTTGATCAGCCAGGTGGTGCGCTCGGTGGAGTTGGAGTTGGAGTAGATGCGGATGGTGTAGCCGGAGTAGTCCTTGTCGTCGTTCTGAGGCTCATCGGGGGTGACGGCGGGGTCGGTGACATCGGGGGTGTTGGGCTCGTCGGGGGTGTTGGGCTCGTCCTTGGCACAGGCGGCCAGGCTGAGCAGCATCACGGCGGCAAGCAGAAGCGCAAGAAGCTTTTTCATCGTGTGTCTCCTTTTTTAATTAGAATATGACGCATTACGCCACGGTTTTATTATATCGTCCGCCGCCGCGCGGCGGAACAGGACAAGACTGCGATTATCAGGAAAATCCTGAGATTTCGCCGTATCCTTACCGGCAGCGGTCCTGATACTCCGAGGGCGAGAGCCCTGTGAGCTTTTTGAACGTGGCACCGAAGTAGGCCACGTCGCGGTAGCCCACCATGCCCGCCACCTCGTACACCTTATAGCGGCAGTCGCTGAGCAGCCGGCGCGCCATGTGGATACGATACTGCGTAAGGTAGCCGAGCGCGGTGTAGCTCGTCTCCTTTTTGAACACATGGCTCAGGTGCCCCTCGCTGATGCCGATGGAGCGGGCGATGGAGGTGATGTTGATGTCGGTGTCGGCATAGTGCGCGGCGATGTACTCCAGCGTTTGCAGCACATACTTGCTCTTGTCCCCCTTGGGCAGAACAAGAAAGTCGTCCTGCGCGCTCACGCGCGCCTCGTCACGCTCGCGCAGACGGGTCACGGCGGCGGCAAGCTCCTGGTCGCGGAAGGGCTTGAGCAGGTAATCCGCCGCACCGTAGCGCAGGGCAGAGCGGGCGTAGTCAAAGTCGTTGTAGGCGGACAGCACGATGATGTGCCCTGTGTAGCCCCGCTCACGCAGACGCTTCATCATCTCAACACCGTCCATATGGGGCATGCGCACGTCGGTGACGATGAGGCTGGGGCTGTAGCGCTCGGCGGCAGCAAGCCCCTCCTCGCCGTTGGCCGCCTCGCCCACCACGGCGCAGCCCAGCGCCGCCCAGTCCACGCCAAGCATGATGCCGCGGCGCACCACTGCCTCGTCGTCAACAATCAATACCTTCAGCATGGCTTTCTCCTTTCTCCATGGGCAGGCGCAGGCACAGGCAGCTTCCGCCGCCGGGCACAAGCTGCGCGCTCAGCCCGTATTGCGCACCGTAGCTCAGGCGCACGATGCGATCGACATTGTTCAACCCCAGGTGCCCGTCGGCAATGCTTTCGTGGCTGTTGACGCGCGTGAGCACCTCCTGCGGGATGCCGCTGCCGTTGTCGAGCACATAGAGGTGCAGCTCCTCCCCCTCTGCCTCGGCCCAGAGCTTGATGTAGCCCTCTTCGCTGTCAGCCACGCCGTGGATAATAGCGTTTTCCACCAATGGCTGAAGGATAAGCTTGGGCACGATGCAGTATCGATAGCGCTCGTCCACATCGATCTCGCAGACAAAGCGGTCGCCAAAGCGGATCTCCTGAATGGCAAGGTAGCGCTCGATGAGCTCCAGCTCCTCCTCGAGCGTGATACGCTCGCTGCCGGAAATGCCCGCACGCAGCAGCGCGGCAAGGTCGGCGGCAAGCGTGGCGATCTGCGGCACGCCGTTGGTCACACCGAGCCACTTCATGCAGTCGAGCGTGTTGTAAAGAAAATGCGGGTTGAGCTGCGATTGCAGCATGCGAAGGCGCGTTTCGTTGAGCTCGCGCTCACGCTGCACGCTGCGCGCAAGATTCTGGCGGTATTCGGCGGTCATGCGGTCGAAGGTGGCGGCAAGGTGTCCCATTTCGTCGCGGCGGGTGCTGGCGATGCTCACATTGTAGTCGCCGCCCTCCACGCGCCGCATGGCCTCGTCCAGCTCGCCCACGGGGCCGGAGATGCGGTGACTGAGCCACCACGCGCCCAGGATGCTCAGCAGCAAGCTCAAAACGCCCATCACCACGGCCACAAGGTCGATCGAGCGCACCACCTGCGCCGTGTAGGTCTGCGGCTGCTGCAAAATGAGCACAAAGCCCGTTTTGCCCACGGCGCGCAGCGTATAGAGATAGTCCGTCTGCCCGCCGGTGAGCGCCCTGCCCGAAAGCAGCTGCGCGCGCAGCTCCTCAAGCGTGGCCTCGGCGCGCGTGGTACGGGTGGAGGCCACCATGCGCCATGTGGGACTGACGAGCATTGCCTCGTCCGCGCCGCGCAGCAGCGGGTCGACCAGTGCGGTGAACTGTGTGTCGCTCATGCGGAAGAGCACCCATCCAAGCACCTCCCCGCCGTAGGCCGTAACGGGGCAGGCGCCGCTCAGCCCGCCGCTGAGCTCGGCATACAGCGCAAAGCCGCTGCGTGCGGCGGACAGCACACCCCACTGCGTGCCGCGCGCGCCGGGCAGCAGCGCGGCCGTGGTGTAAAGACAGGTCCCGCTCAGGTCGTAGACCTCAAAGTCGGCGTAATCGCGCAGCGAAACGGTGTCTCGGTAGAGCAGCTGATAGAGAATGCGCGAATCGCTGCCGCCCCGGCGCAGCACGCTGCGCGTGACGGTGCTTCCGGCCAGCTGCTTTACAGCGTCGGAACAGCTTTGCAGCAGCTGCTCGAGCTCGCCGCCGAGCACGGTGCTCTCAAGCTGCGCCTCATTGCGCAGCTGCTGGCCGCTGCGGTAGATCATCAGCTGCGTCATCAGCACGCTGCACAAAAGCAGCGGCACCAGCGCCACGACAAGGATGATGGCAAAGCTGCGGTTGCGGAACGACCGCTCGATCCACGCTTTCATGACGTCTCCCCCTCCCGCAGCGCCTGCCACGCAGCCAGAAGCTCCGGGCGCTGCGCAGCGGCATCACCGGTGTCATAGGGAACGGCGCTGAGCGCAGGCAGCGAGCCGTCCTCCGCGTCGGCGCGCACGCTGCGCCGGTAGAGCTCGTCGCTCAGGCGCTGCTGCGTTTCGCTCAGCAGGAGAAAGTCGAGGAAGGCGCGGGCGTTTTCCTCGTGCGCGCAGCCGCGCACCACCGCCGCGCCGTCGGGCAGCACACAGGTGCCCTCCTCGGGGTAGACGATGGCCACGTCCAGCCCGTCGGCCACGGCCTTGCGGGCGTTTTCCTCCAGCGTGACGCCGATATAGCAGCTGCCGTCGGCCACGGCGTCGATCACCTCACTGCTGTCGGGGATGATCTTCCCGTCAAGATTGCGGTAGAAGGCAGCGAGCGTTTGCTGCGTGTCGCCGCCGCACACCTGCAAAAAGGTGCACAGCGCACTGTAGCTCGAGCCGGAGGCCGCCGGGTCGGCAAAGGCGATGCGTCCGCACCAGCCGGGGTCTAAAAGGTCAGCCCAGCCAGTGGGGAAATTCTGCCGCACGAGCTTGGTGTTGTAAACCAGCACCATCGGCACGAGGGAAAACGGCGTCCAGTCGCCCTCGCCCAGGTCGAACTCCGGCGCGATGGCAGCCGCATTTTCGCTGACATAGGGCGAAAAGCACGTGCGATACGCGCCCAGGCTGTCGCTCCCGCCGCCAAACATCAGGTCGCAGCCGCTCTCACCCCCGGCGATCTGCTCAAGCAGCACGGCGGTGCTGCCGGTGCGCACCTCCACCCACACGCCCGTGCGCTGCTCAAATTCCTCAATGATGGGCGCGTAGACCTTTTCCTTGTGTGAGGTGCACACAACAAGGCGGTTTTCCTCCTCGGGCGCAAAGGCAGACGCGTCCTGCGCGGGCACGCGGACACAGCCCGTCAGCAGCAGCGCGGCGAGAACAAGCCCTATGATACGGCGCATCGACGCGCCTCCCTTCGATAGTTTTCGTTATTTTATCAAAAAAGGCGGCAGCTTGCAACTGCTTTGTTTGTTCATCAAAATCCGGAAAGGCGGCCTCGCCGGGCGGGGCCGCCTTTTGGACGTTGTTCGTACGGTTGGCTTTTACAGCACATGCACCGCATCGGGAGCGAAATTGAGCCGGCACTGCTCGCCCACGCGGTAGATCCGCTTGCTGCGCGGGTCGTTTTCGGTGAGCTTGACAAGCGTGTCGCCCACGCGCACATGGTAATTCTGGTACGAGCCCATGAAGCACGACAGCTCCACGGTGCACGGCAGCCCACCTTCGCTGCCAAGCGTGGCCGACTCAGGGCGCAGCACCACGGTGTACGCCTCGCCGACACGCATGTCCTCACGTCCGGCCACGGCCACATGCTCGCCGCCGATATTCAGCACGGCCAGCGCGCCGTCCTGCCGTTCAAATGTGCCGCGCAGGAAGTTCGCCTCGCCGATGAAGTCCGCCACAAACTCGTTGACGGGGTGGTAGTAAATTTCCTGCGGGGTGCCCATCTGGGCGACGACACCCTTGTTCATGATGATGATACGGTCGGACAGTGCCATGGCCTCGCTCTGGTCGTGCGTGACATACACGGCGGTGATGCCCACCTCCTGCTGGATGCGGCGAATTTCGGTGCGCATGGACACGCGCAGCTTGGCGTCGAGGTTGGAAAGCGGCTCGTCGAACAGCAGCACGCTCGGCTCGATGACCAGTGCGCGGGCAAGCGCCACGCGCTGCTGCTGGCCGCCGGAGAGCTGGTTGGTCATGCGCCCCTCCATGCCCGTCAGCTCCACAAGGTCGAGGATGTGCATGACGCGGCGGTGGATCTCATCCTTGGACACCTTGCGCAGCTTGAGGCCGTAGGCTACGTTGTCGAACACGTTGTAGTGCGGCAGCAGCGCGTAGGACTGGAACACCATCGCCGTGTCGCGTTTGTTGGGCGTGAGCGCGTTGATCGGCTCGTCACCAAGGTAAATTTCGCCCTCGTCGGGGCTTTCAAATCCTGCAATCATGCGCAGCGTGGTGGTCTTGCCGCAACCGGAGGGGCCGAGCAGCGTGACGAACTCGCCCGGCTCGATGGTCAGCGAGGTGTCCTTCACAGCGTAAAAATCCTTGCCGGTCTTAGGGTCCTGATAGATTTTGGAGATATGGTCGAGGCGAACGCCCTTTTTGGTCTTTTCCATGGCTTAATCCTCCTTAAGCTTTTTGCTGGTGCCGAAGTGCTTCATGGCCACGTCCATCAGCAGCACCGCGCCGTAGGTGATGACGATGAGGATGGTGGCAAACGCGCAGGCCAGACTGTACGAGCCCTTTTCGGC
>CAYPLM010000118.1:0-5305 GCA_964411575.1 uncultured Oscillibacter sp.
CGGCTGTTTTATATGCGAAATATCGGCACGAATAAGGGCGTGAAATTTTGGGTCAATTTTGGGTCACACCCTATGAAATGACCCAAAACATACCACCATGAAATGTTACGATTTCCTATAAGAAATGTGGTAAAATGCAATACTTCAATACGATAAAATACGATATTTTACAGCAATAGTAGCTCTCATAACCCGGAGGCCGAAGGTTCAAGTCCTTCCTCCGCAACCATAAAGGTTCTGAAATCCCACGATTTCAGAACCTTTTCTTTATCTTCCACACATATAAGCCCTGAGATCACGGATCTCAGGGCTTTTCCGTTTCCGGCAAAGCGGTCGGCCCGCCGCGCGGCTTTTCTCTACCTTTATTATATGCGCCTCACTGTTTTTCCTCGGGGGCGGGCGGCGCGGTCTTTTTACGGCGGATGCGGCGCGCGGTGCGGCGCGCGGCCAGCGCGACCAGCGCAGCGAGAAGTACGAACACCACAAGCCCCATCCAGTTCCACGCCAGCCAGAGCACGAAGTCCTCCAGCGCCTCACCCGCGTTTTCGATGCCGCCGCGGAAGGCATTGGAAAGCCGGTCGCCGAAGGTCTGCGGCGCTTCCTCCGTGCCGGAAAGGCGGTACACCTCGCTCAGCGAGAGCGTCACTGTGGCGTAGTCCACCAGCGCATCGTAGCTGCGCAGTGTGCCGGAGAGCGATTCGATCGTCCACTCCGTTTCGCTGATGGCGGACTCGATGGTGATGATGTCCTCCATCTTCTCAGCCTTGGACAGCAGCTCCTGCAAACGCTCGAGCTTGATCTGGGCGGTTTTCAGGCGCGATTCCGTGTCGTAATAGGTCTCGCTGATGTCCTTCGCGTTGGACGTTTCGTATGTCACATGGCACAGCTCGCCCGCCTGCCGGCAGAACGCGTCAAACTGCGCTGCCGGCACACGCACGGTGTAGCTTGCGTAGCGGTAGTTGGACGAGGGGTTGGAAACGCTGCGGCTTTCGAAGTAGCCGCCCAGCCCCTCCACCAGCGCTGTCAGCCCCGCGTCCGCCGTGTCAAAGTCCAGCGTCTGCATTTCAAGGTTGGCGGTGCGGATGATCTTCACGCTGCCGGGAATCGAGCTGCCGGAGGCAGCAAGCATTTCCTTGTCCTCCGTGGGCATTTCCGGTGCCCAGCCGTAGACTGCGTCGTAATAAGCCTCGTCCTTTGCCGCGCCAACACTGGAAAAGCTCTCGCTCATCATGTCCATGGACGTGTTTTTCGTGCCGCAGCCAAACAGAGCGGCGCACAGCAGCAGCGCCGTCAGCACGGCAAGCATGCGGTTCTTTTTCATCGTTATCCACCTCGTCGATCATTTTTTGGGGTTCCTGCCCGGTTTGACGAACGTCACAGAAAAAAGTTCCCTTTATGGATAAATTTCCCGTTCCCGGCATAAACTGGCGGTATCACGAGCTGACCGGGGAGGAAGCACCGATGCGCAAGCGGCTGAAAACATGGGAATGGGCAGGCTTTTTTGTCACCGGCGTGCTGGGCACGCTGCTGCACTTTGTGTACGACTGGACAGGCGGGCGCGCGGCAGCCGCTGCCTTTTCCGCCGTGAACGAGTCGACCTGGGAGCACATGAAACTGCTGTTTCTGCCGTACTTTCTGTTCACAATGGTGCAGTTTGCCGCCTTCCGCGAACCGCTGCGCAACTTCTTCGCCGCAAAGGCTGCGGCGCTGTGCATGGGACTCGCGCTCATCCCCGTGCTCTTCTACACGCTCACCGGATGCTTTGGCACGCTGCCGGACTGGGCAAACATCAGCATCTTTTTTGTCGCTGCGGCGGCGATGTGCCTGACGAGCCACCATCTGCTGCTCTCCGGCGCGCTGCGGGGCGGCGCGTGGCAGCTTCTGGGCTTTTTTCTTTTATGGGCAGGCCTTTTTGCCTTTGTGCTCTTCACCTTCCGCACGCCGCGCCTGCCGCTTTTCTGCGACCCGCTTACCGGCGGCTTTGGCCGCAGCGCGTGATATTTTCGGTTTACAATCTGCCGAAACTGTGGTTTACTATAGAAAAAAAGCAGGAGCTGAAAAAGCATGAACATCCCTCTCTCAGACCGCGTTGGGCGGCTCGCCCCGTCGGCAACGCTGTCTGTCACCGAGCGTGTGACGCAACTGCGCGAGCAGGGCGTGCGTGTGATCTCTCTCAATGTGGGCGAGCCGGACTTCGGCACGCCGGAAAATATCTGCGAGGCCGCCATGCGCGCCATTCGCGACCAGCGCACAAAGTACACCACCGTTTCCGGCATCCTGCCGCTGCGCGAGGCCATCTGCGAAAAGCTGCGGCACGACAATGGCGTGGACTACTCCCCCGCGCAGGTCACGGTGTGCACCGGTGCAAAGCAGGCGCTGTTCAACGCCGTGTCGGCGCTTTGCGGCAACGGCGACGAGGTGTTGCTGCCCACGCCGTGCTGGGTGAGCTATGTGGAGATGGTCAAGCTGGCGGGCGGCGTGCCGGTTTTTGTGCGCTGCCGCGAGGAGACGGGCTTTGCGCTGGAGGTCGAGGCCGTCGAGCGCGCGCTCACGCCGCGCACAAAGGCCATCCTCCTCAACACGCCCAACAACCCCACTGGCGCGGTCTACACCCGGCAGACTCTCCGCACGCTTTCCGAGCTGGCCGTGCGGCACGGGTTTTACATCATTTCCGACGAGGTGTACGAAAAGCTGGTGTACGACGGTGCAGAGCATGTGTGCGCTGCGTCGTTCTCGCCAGAGGCGAAGCGACAGACGGTGGTGGTGAACGGGCTGTCCAAGGCGTATGCAATGACCGGCTGGCGTGTGGGCTACGCGGCAGCGGACGAGGCCATCATCCGCGCCATGAACGCCGTACAGGGGCATGTGACCTCCAACGCCTGCACCGTGTCGCAGTACGCGGCGCTTGAAGCGCTCACCGGGCCGCAGGAGAGCGTGGAGGCGATGCGCGCGGAGTTCGCCCGGCGCAGGCTCTTTCTGCTCAAAGCACTGCACGCAATCCCCGGCGTAAGCTGCGCCAACGCGCAGGGCGCGTTCTACCTGCTGCCAAACGTCTCCGCGTTCTACGGCAGGCGCAGCGGCGCGCAGCGCATCGACGGCGCAGCGTCGCTTGCGGCCTACCTTCTCGAGCAGGCGCACACTGCGCTCGTACCCGGCGAGGCGTTTGAAGCGCCCGACTGCCTGCGCATCGCCTACGCAAACTCGATGGAGCAGCTGAAAGAGGGCGCAGCGCGCATCCGCGCGGCACTTGAGCAGCTGGATTAAGACAAAATTTAAATCAACCCTTCTTTTTTCTTGACAGGCATTTTACAGACATGTATAATAATTGAGTCTAAAATATGAAAGAGGTCGGATGATCGGCTCGGGAGAGACTGCGCTTGCGCGGCGCCGAAGGGGAAGCAGAAGCTCTCAGGCAAACGGATCGAGTCGGGACGACGCTCCGAAAAGTGCGGCTTGCCGCACGCCGAAGGTGCAACTCTCTGCAGGTGAATGATGATGAAGTCGACCGGACGATCCAATCAGCGTTTATACAGGAGGAGGAAACTCTCAGGTTTGAAACGGAGGCACAGAACGGAAGTTCTGTGCCTCTTTCTATTTGTTCCAATCATTCCATGCATTTAAAACAAGGAGGATAAATTCTTATGAGCGAGCTCAAGCGCACCCAATTCTACGATGTCCACGTCGCTTCCGGCGCAACGATGGTGGACTTCGGCGGATGGGAAATGCCCATCCAGTACCCCAGCGGCATCGTGGCCGAGCATCTGTACACGCGCCACATGTGTTCCCTGTTCGACGTGTCCCACATGGGGCGTCTGCTGGTCGAGGGCCCCGACCGCGTGGCCTTCCTGCAGCATGTGCTCTCGAGCAACGTGCTCGCGCTCGACCTTGACCAGGCGCAGTACTGCATCATCCCCAACGAGAATGGCGGCGCGGTGGACGATGCCTACCTCTACAAGTTTGAGGAGGAGAACTTCCTGCTGGTGGTCAACGCCGCCAACACGGACAAAGACCTTGTCCACCTCAATGCCCTCATCAAGGACTACGACTGCACCATCACCAACATTTCCGACGAGTGGGCGTCCATCGCCGTGCAGGGCCCTAAGTCCAAAGAGCTTTTGATGGTTCTCTCCGGCGGCGAGGCGCTGACCGAGCCGATGAAAAACGCTCTGGGCACCGTCAAGCTCGAGGGCCGCACCGCGCGTGTGGCCAAGACGGGCTACACCGGCGAGCCTCTGGGCTATGAGGTGTACGTCAAGAGTGAGGATGCCGTGTGGCTGTGGAACCGTCTGGTCGAGCTGGGCGCCCGCCCCGCCGGTCTGGGCGCGCGCGACACGCTGCGCATGGAGGCTTCCTTCCCGCTCTACGGCCACGAAATGGGCGTTGCCCCCGACGGCAACGAGATTCCCATCTTCGCCGTGCCGCTGGCCAAGTTCGCCGTCAGCTTCTCCGAGCAGAAGGGCGATTTCATCGGCCGCGAGGCGCTGAAAAAGCAGCACGAGGCATTCCTGCGCATCATGAACCGCGACTTCAGCGACATGTCTGCCCTCACCCACCGCATCATGCCCATCACCCTGCTTGACCGCGGCGTCATGCGCGCGGGCATGGAGGTCTACAAGGGCGACAAACTCATCGGCTGGGTCACCAGCGGCACCATGGTTCCCTACTACCGCGCTGAGGGCGAGGGCCTTGCCTCCACCATCCTCGACGAGACGGCCAAGCGCTCCATCGGTATGGCGTACCTCGCCAGCGACACGCTCGAGGACGACAAGGTGGAGATCGACGTGCGCGGCAAGCGCATGAAGGCCGTTGTTCCCGCCCGCCACATGAGCGTGATGGCGCCTCCCTTCGCCCGCCCGCTGATCTACGGCGTGGAGTTCAAGAACGCCGGGGCTGACACCAACGACCGCAGCCTCGCCGCCGCCGCGCTGCTGCGCCGCGCCGAGGAGAACCACGTCTGGCGTCAGAAAGAGTGCATCAACCTCATCCCCTCCGAGAACACCCCCAGCCGCGCCGTGCAGCTTCTGTGCGCGTCCGACCCCGCGTTCCGCTATGCCGAGCACAAGAAGATCAAGGCGTTCTACGATCAGGATATCTTCTACTATCAGGGCACCAAGTTTATCGACCGCGTGGAGCAGCTGCTCGTTGAGCAGATGAAGGAATACTTCGGCTGCACCGAGGTCGAGACCCGCGTCATCAGCGGCCAGATGTCCAACATGGCGGTGTTCTCCGCGCTGATGGACTGGAAAAACCGCCTTGACCGCAAGCATGACGCCAAACGCCTTGGCTATGTGATGAACAACCACAT
>CAYPLM010000119.1:0-5246 GCA_964411575.1 uncultured Oscillibacter sp.
CGCAGGAGCCCGTCTCCCTCGAAACGCCCATCGGCGAGGAGGAGGACAGCCACCTTGGCGACTTTATCCCCGACGAGGGCGCGAGCGACCCCGGCGAGGCCGCCTCGTTCTCGCTGCTGCAGGAGCAGCTGCGTGAGGTGCTCTCCACGCTCACGCCGCGCGAGGAGAAGGTGCTCAAGCTGCGCTTCGGCATCGAGGACGGACACCCGCGCACGCTTGAAGAGGTGGGCAAGGAGTTCAACGTTACGCGCGAGCGCATCCGCCAGATTGAGGCCAAGGCGCTGCGCAAGCTGCGCCACCCCAGCCGCAGCAAAAAGCTCAAGGACTTCCTCAACTGAGCCGGAATGGACATCGCGCTTTACGCCCTGCGGCTCGAGCGCCCGCTCACGGCGGCGGAGCAGGAGAGGCTTTTTGCCCTCGTCCCGCCTGAGCGGGCGGCGCGCCTGAGCGGGCTGCGCGACAGGGCGCGCCGGGATGCGCCGCTTTGCGCCTACGCCGTGCTGCGCCTTGCACTGCGGCAGCTTTACGGCTGGCAGACGCTGCCGCCCGTTGCGCCCGACGAGCGGGGAAAACCCTGCTTTCCGCAGCACCCGTCCGTGTGCTTCAATCTCAGCCATACGGACGGCGCGCTGCTCGTGGGTGTGCACGACCGGCCCCTCGGCGTGGACATCGAGCGCGTGCGCCCCGTTGCCGCGCGCATGCTGAGAAAGTTCGAGGCGGCGGACGAGCAGCAATTTTTTGCCGACTGGGTGCGCCGCGAAAGCCGCGTCAAGCACAGCGGGGAGGGGCTTGCTGCCCTGTATCAGCCGCCCCGACGCGGCGAACGGCTGCACGAGCCTGCGCTTTTCCCCGGCTATGCCGCCTGCGTGTGCACGCACGCCGACGCGCCGCTCGCCGTGACCATCCTCACGCAGGACGCGCTGCTGCGCGACACAGATGCATAGGGCTGCGCGAGGCTTTTTTGACAAGCTGAGGGCTGCTGCACGCTTTGCAGCAGCCTTTATTGCTGAGAGCTCATTTGAAATCCTGATAATAGAATGAGTATTATTTGCAATCGCTATTTAACTTTTCCCAGGGCGGGTGGTAGAATCCCTTATGCAAACATTTAATGAAAAGGAGAAAATCATTCATGAAAAAGTATCTCAGCCTGCTTCTGGCAGTCGCGATGTGCTTCAGCCTGTTCACTGCGTGTGCCAAGGACAACGCGGGCGACACGCAGAAGGATCCCGAGCCCTCCGGCGATGTGCAGACCGTCACCATCGACCCGCAGATCCACTTTGCCGGTTCCTCCTCCCTTGCTCCCGTGATCGCCTCCATCGGCGCTTCCTTCCTGGACGCCTACGGCACCTGGGACAAGGTCGACCCCAGCTTCCCCGCTGAGGAGATCGACATCGCGGTCACCTCCGGCGGCTCCGGCGACGGCCCCTCCAGCGTGGTCGACGGCACGGCCGACTTCGGTATGCTCGCCCGTGCAGTGAAGGACGGCGAGAAGGAAAAGCTCGGCGCGGGCTACACCGAGTACATGGTGGCCTACGACGCGCTGACCATCTCCGTCAACAAGAATAACCCCGTCTGTGCCATCCTCGACGACCTTGACACCGACACCATCCGCAACATCTTCTCTGGCGCAATCGCCTACTGGGACGAGCTTGACCCCTCCCTCGAGCACAAGGAGATCGTGGTGGTCATCCGCGACCTGTCCGGCGGTGCTGCCGAAGTGTTCGAAAACAACGTGATGCAGGGTACGCCCATCTCCGAAAATGCCATTCAGTCCGCCTCCATGGGTGCGCTGGCTGCCAAGATCGTGGAAAACGAGTACGCCATCGGCTACGCCGGCTTCGGTGTGTACAGCCAGAACATTGAAAGCCTCTATGCCTTCAAGGTCAACGGCGTGGAAGCCACTGCCGACAACATCCTCAACGGTTCCTACACCATCCAGCGTCCGGTGCTCTTTGTCACCAACCGCGAGCTCGACCCTGCTGAGAAGGTCTTTGTGGACTACATCTTCTCCGACACCGGCCGCGGCATCGTGGAAGAGAACGGTTACATCCCTGCGTACTGATTATCATAAAACCACTGACTGCCGCGCCTTGCGCGCGGCAGTCTTTTGGTATTTCAGGTGGTGAGCAAATTGAGAAAAACAATGGATCGTGTCTTTGGCGCGCTGATGGCCGTTTTGTGCCTGCTGGCGGTGCTGGTGCTGGCGTTTCTGGTGTTTTTCATTGTCAAAGAGAGCATGCCCGCCCTGCGCGAGGTGGGGCTGGGCGAGCTGCTGACGGGTGAGCAGTGGCGCCCCATCATCTATAAGGACGCGCCGAGCTACGGTCTGCGCAACATGATCCTCTCCACGCTTTATGTGTCGGTGCTGGCGGTGCTGCTTGCCTTTGCGGTGGGCGTGGGCTGCGCGCTGTATCTTGCCTGCGCCGTCACCGAGCGCACGCGCCTTCTCATTATGCCGTATATCGACCTGCTGGCGAGCATTCCGTCGGTGGTGTACGGCTTTGTGGGGCTTTACATCGTGGTCAAGTTCATCGAAAACTGCGGCCGCGCGGCGGGCGAGTCGGTGCTGGCGGGCGGCGTGGTGCTTTCGGTGATGATCCTGCCGTACATGATCTCCTCCTGCTGCGACACGATGGTGCGCGTCCGGCGGCGCTACGGCGCGGCCTCGGCGGGGCTGGGCGTTTCGCCGTGGTACATGGCGGGGCAGCTGGTGCTTCCCGCCTCGGGGCGCGGCATCCTCATCAGCATGGCGCTGGCCACAGGGCGCGCCATGGGCGAGACGATGGCTGTGATGATGGTGCTCGGCAACGCCATCGGCAAGCCCACGCTTCTTGGCAAGGGCGAGACCATCTCCGCTCTCATCGCGCTGGAAATGGGCATGGCCGAGGTGGGCAGCATCCACTACAGCGCCCTCTATACGGCAGGGCTGGTGCTGATGGTGATCCTGTTTGGCATCAACATCATCTTTGAACTGCTCAAGCGGCGGCTGGAACGGGAGGGCGAGCGATGAAGGCAAAAACGTTTCTCGTGCGCATCTGGGCGACGCTGACCTGCGCGCTGACGCTGGGCATCATCTTCTTCCTGTTCGCCTACATCTTCTCTAAGGGTGCGGGGGCGATCAGCTGGCAGTTCCTCACGGACATCCCGCGCGGACTGATCATCGGCACGGAGGGCGGCATCCTTCCGGCCATCGTGGGCAGCCTCTACTACACGGCCATCGCCTGCGCCTTCGCCGCAGTGTTGGGCATCGGGGCGGCGGTGTATCAGGTGTTTTACTGCAAAAGCGAGCGCCTTGCCCGCGCCATCGCGCTGATCATGCAGTGCATGGCGGGCGTACCATCCATCGTGATGGGGCTTTTTGGCTACTCACTGCTGGTGCTCACGCTGGGTTGGGGCAAGTGCATCCTCGCCGGCGGCATCACGCAGGGCATCATGATTCTGCCCTTCATTCAGGTGCGTGCGGAAAAGGCGCTGCGCGAGATCGACATGCAGCAGGTGCGCACGTCCTACGCGCTCGGCGTGTCCCGCGCGCACACCATCCGGCGCATCGTGCTGCCGCAGTGCGCAAGCCAGCTGCTCTCGGGTGTGATCCTGGGCGCGTGCTATGCCATGGGCGCGGCCGCACCGCTGATCTTCACCGGCGCGGTGATCATGTCCAAGGTGCCCAAGAATATCATGAAGCCCGCTATGGCGCTGCCCTATCACCTTTATATGCTGCTCACGCAGGGTACCTCGTCCGAAAACGCCTATGGCACGGCCTTCGTGATGATGATGGTGGTGCTGCTGAGCAACACGCTGGCGACTGTGTTTGCATGGAGGAAAAGAAAATGAACGATGCGATCTTCACCCTGCACGACTTCGGGGTGGCCTACGACAAGAAAACCGTGCTGCACGGCGTGAACACGTCCATCCGCAAAAACCGTATCACGGCCATCATCGGCCCCTCGGGCTGCGGAAAGTCCACCATGCTCAGCGCGATGAACCGTATGCTCGACCTGGAAAAGAGTGCTGAGGTGTTCGGCTCCATCCACCTCGATGGCAAGGATATCCACAGCATGCCCGCCGACGAGCTGCGCCGCCGGGTGGGCATGGTGTTCCAGACGCCCACGCCTTTCCCCATGTCCATCTACAAAAACCTGACCTACGGCCCGCTCTACTACGGCGTGCGCAAAAAGGCGGAGCTTGAAAGGCTGACGCGCGAGTGCCTGGAGGTCACTGGTCTTTGGGACGAGGTGAAGGACGAGCTGGGCAAAAGTGCGCTCAAACTCTCCGGCGGACAGCAGCAGCGGCTGTGCATTGCGCGTGCGCTCACCGTGCAGCCGGAGGTGCTGCTGCTCGACGAGCCCTGCTCGGCGCTGGACGTCAAGAGCACCGAGATCATCGAGCAGCTGCTGCTCGAGCTGAGGCAGCGCTACACCATCGTCATCGTCACGCACAATCTGTTTCAGGCAAAGCGCATCGCGGACGACTGCATCTTCATGCTCAACGGCGAGCTGTGGGAGCAGGGGACGTCGCAACAGCTGTTTGCCGCCCCCGAGCGACAGGAGACAAAAGATTATTTACAGGGCGTTTACGCCTGAGGAGGACATTATGCTGAAAATCAAGATTCCCGGACGCAGCGAGCTGACGCTCGAGCACCTTGTTCTGGACTACAACGGTACCATTGCCGAGGACGGCCTCGTGGTGGAGGGGGTGGCCGAGCGGCTTGAAGAGCTCAAGGACGTGCTTTCCATCTACGTTATCACGGCTGACACGCACGGCACGGCGGCACAGCGCTGCGCGGGTCTGCCGCTGGAGGTGCTCACCTATCCCACGGTGGAGGTGGGGCAGATCAAGGCCGAGGAGACCAGCCGGCTCACCGGCGGCGTGGCGTGCATTGGTAACGGCTTTAACGACGTGCTCATGTCCGACGCGGCGGATCTCTCCATCGCCGTCATCGGCCGCGAGGGCGCCTGCGGCGCACTGCTGTCCCACTGCGACGTGGTGACCACTTCCATCCTCGACGCGCTCGACCTGCTGCGCAAGACCGACCGCCTCCGCGCTACGCTGAGAACCTGAGAATGTCAAAAAACCGGCTGACGCCGGTTTTTTGTGTTATAGCAGTCCTTTTTGTGTCCGCAGGGAGGCTTTACAGCGTTACAGGTCGAGCTCGGGCGGTACGTCGATCTCTTCGCCGACGTATTTGCCGTTTTTCTTGCGCTGGCGCACGCACTCGGTGAGCAGATACTCGATCTGCCCGTTGAGGG
>CAYPLM010000120.1:0-5202 GCA_964411575.1 uncultured Oscillibacter sp.
CCGCGCACGGTGCGCCCAAATCGTAGTTCCCAATTCTCTCTCGCAGTGGTATAATGTTCTTTCGCGGTGATACCAGTGACCATAGGTCGTAGTTCCCAATTCTCTCTCGCAGTGGTATAATCTGGGCACGGTACTCGGCATTTCCTGCGCGGTCGTAGTTCCCAATTCTCTCTCGCAGTGGTATAATTACTGGGTGGATGAGGCTGGGAACGAGTACGTCGTAGTTCCCAATTCTCTCTCGCAGTGGTATAATGCACATCTTGACAGCTGTAAGAGATGGAATGTCGTAGTTCCCAATTCTCTCTCGCAGTGGTATAATCATCAGCTACGACACCGCCGACGCTATCGAGTCGTAGTTCCCAATTCTCTCTCGCAGTGGTATAATGCGCAAGCGCGAGCTTGTCCAAAAGCTGCCGTCGTAGTTCCCAATTCTCTCTCGCAGTGGTATAATTTTCTGCAGTCGGCTGATACATATCGTCCAGTCGTAGTTCCCAATTCTCTCTCGCAGTGGTATAATGTCAGGGACAGACTGCACGACCGCTTTGTCGTCGTAGTTCCCAATTCTCTCTCGCAGTGGTATAATAGGCGGGAAGCGGGAACGAAAAAAGTCGCTTTTTGTCCCCCTTTCCGGTTCTGAAAGTCGGAAAAAAGCGCAAAATACGGAGTGGTTTTTTGAAAAAAGCCACTCCGTATTTTTCTTAAAAAATCATCAGCTGCTCAAACTGCTGCGGCTTGTCGTAGGGCGTGGGCTGCCCCACCAGCAGCTCGATGGCGCCGTACTGCTTTTCCGTGATCACCAGCATACGCACGGAACCCTTGGGCGGCAGCGCCAGCAGAATGCGCCGCCGGTGCGTTTCCACGGCGTCCCGGCCGCTGCACACGCGGGCATAGACGGAGTACTGCACCATGTGGTAGCCATCGCCGACCAGAAAATTGCGAAACTGCGTGGCGCTGCGTCGCTCGGTCTTGGTCTTGACCGGCAGGTCAAACATCACCAGGATCCTCATAAGCCTATTCATATTGATGCAGCTCCAGCGGCAGCAGCTCCGGCAGCTCCAGCAAAAGCTCCTGCTGCGCGATGCTGTTTGCCAGCGCCGCGCAGCTGCGGCCAACGGAGAGCATGACGCGATAGTTCCTGCCGGCCTGCCGGACAAGATAGTTGGTGAGGTTAAAGAGCCCCGCCTTCTGCCTTGGAGTCAGGACTTCGTCCTCCTCCGAAAAATTCTGCGCAACATACAGATCGACAACGGGGCGAAACGGCTCGATGAGGTCGTCCGCGAGGTTGAAGTTGTTCAGCTCGCTGCGGTGGTGGAGCCCGACGCAGGGCTCGAGCCCGTGGACGACCAGATTGCGCGCGATGCTGCCGCGCAGGATTGCGTAGCCGTAATTCAGCGCGGCATTTCTCGGGTCGTCGTCGCCGCGGGAGAAGCCCTCTCCGAAGAGCGCCGGAAAATACAGCGCTGCGGCGACCGCCTCCCGGTTGTCGCTGTCATCGGAGAGAACGTGGTCAGAAAGCCGGTGCAGCTCCTCCCAGCCTTCCCTGCCGCAAAAGCGCAGACAACGCGCCTGATTGCGAATTTTCTGCACCACGATCTGCTGCCAGAGCTGTTTTTTCAGCGGCTTTCCCATGCTGCACTGCGCCATGAGCATTTTGCGCTGGCGGCAATATTGATTGATGGGCAGGAGCTGCGCGCAGGGCAGGTGCTTTTCGTCGCAGAAAAACACCGTGACGCCGCGCTCCGCGAGCGCCGCTGCCGCGTGGACGGTCAGCTGCACCTGCTGGGATTCGATGAGAATCGCGGAAATATCCTCCAGTGGAACCGTGAATTTCTCCGCCTGTTCGATGACCAGCTGTTCTCGCTGCACACTGAGCCGCGCGGGGTTCGCCAAAAAGATATTCCGATATTCCATCTCAGCCCTCCCTGGAAAATGTCATCCGCTTCTCGGGGAGATCGACCCTGTAGTAGTTGCCTAAGACGTCCACCTGATATTTTTCGATGGACTGGAGGGTTTTCAGTCCCAAGCTCGGCTGCAGATAGCGTCTATCATGCGTTTCAATTTGGATCGCACCAACGGTAATACCGGCTGCACGATAGTAGTACATTCCGTCCTGCCGCACGATCACGTTCTCACCTGTACCGCCCTTGGCAAGGTTCAGCTTAATCCCCCTGTGGCTTTGGATACGAACCAGATCGCCGGGATAGAGGGAGAATACAAAGTTCCGCTCATCCATCACTTTCCAGTTCTCATAGGGCTTATAAGCAACGACCGCCTTGTTCGGCAATTCCTTTTTCTTTGTGTCCGCCACATAGATCGGCACGAAGTAGTAGCCATCGTCCTCCACATAAAACACGTCGATGCGCAGCATGTCGCCGTTGGCGGCCACGCCGTTTCTGACCGCAAGATTTGTGGTGGACTTTTCCACCACCTTGACCTTGTCCACCTTCGGCCCCGGCGTGCCGTCGCTTTTGGGCTTGTGGAAAGGCTGGGCAAACGCCTTTGCGCCGTCGCCGCCGAAGGCTCTCAGCCGCTCGCGCAGGGCGTTGTAGAGCAGCATATCGCTTGCAGGGTTATAATAGCCGTCGATCGCTCCGTCCTTGTTGAGCCTGAGCTTGCTCAGCGGCGTTTTGGTGACGGTGTAGCCGTCGCCGGCCTTGCCGCTGCGGATGGTCTCGGCGTGAGCCGCGCCGGTGACCTTGTGGTTGGGCATGCGCGAGACGAACACGGGCTTGAGCTCCTCGTTGCTTTCGTAGGTGGCGAGCTTCAAAAGGTCGATCTGGTGGCGCGGGTCTGCCGAAAGCCTCGCCTCCAGCTCCTGATGGAACAGCGGCCACGGCTTGGGGAAGCGGTCTTTCTGCCGCTCCTCGCAGGATTCCACCAACTCGCCGGTGGCTGGATCGACATAGCCTGCGGGCGTTTCGACAAGAGTCTCTTTCTTCCTGCTGTATTCCGTCAGGCGCTGCGTCAGGCCTGGGCTTGTGGCGGCGACCACGGCGGCATCCAGACAGTGGTGCAGATCGCCGTCCTCGCGGATCTTGTGCACGCCCCAGCGGTTGCGCAGCATGGCCGTGACCGCGCCGTTGACCGCCTGCACGGGCTGTCTGCTGTACCGGGACTCGGCAAAGGCAAGGTGATTGCGCAGGAGGTTGTAAACGCTTCGCGTGATGTACTGCGTGTCGGTGAGGTTGCGCCGGATGAACTCGCTGCCCTCTTCCTCGGTGAAGCGCTTTTTCAGCAGCTTCTGCCGTTTGCGGTAGTCGCGGATCAGCGTCTCCACACGCCCCTCGTAGGCGTTCCAGCGCGCCTCGTCGCGCCCGAAATACTCGTAGGGCAGGCGGTTGCCCTTCTGCCGGTTTTCGCTGGAAAGCACCAGCACCTTGTTCTGGTAGCTGTCGTCAAAGCTGCGGCTGTAGGGGATGATGTGGTCGACGTCCACATAGCCCGGCTCAAACAGGCGGGAGATATCGAGGTTTTTCCCGGAGTACAGGCACACGCCGTCCTGATCCCGATACAGCTTGAACTTGACGATATCCAGCCCCGTGGCGCGGTCGTTCTTGTACTCGGCGATCTGCTCGCGCGCCTTCTCGTTTTTCGCGCGGTTCTCCTCCTGCCGCTTTTGCATCTTGTTGCGCTCGTCAAAGCTGCGGCTCATCTCGCGCGCCAGCTCGATACGCACCACGTCCGGCGCGCCATAGGTGCGCACCACGGCGTTGACCACCTTGATTGTCTGCGCGACGGCGCGGCGCACCACCGGGTTGGCGATCTCGCTTTCCATGTCGCTGAGGGCGAGCTTTGTTTTTCTTGCTTCGGAACGCACGCCTCTGTGGTCGCCGTAGGCCTGCGCGCAGGCTTCGTCGTAGCGCATGCCCTGTTCAAGCAGTGGGTTGAGCTTTTGCATCGCCTTGACGGAGAGGCTGCCGAACTTGCTGAAAGAGAGCGGCAGCAGCGCCTGATCGTAGAGCGCAGGAATGCCGGCCTCGCGCAGCTTTTCGACGCGCCGGGCATCGCTTTTATAGAGCGTGAGGATAGTCGCGACCGCGTTGCGCTGCTCCTCCGTGAGGGACAAAATCGTCCCCTTTTCGATCTTATCGAGCGCCTGACGCAGCTTGTGGTAAGACTGCATCTGCGGCCACTTGCGCTTTTCCGCCTCCTCGCGCGGCTTGTCCCCATAGAAGAGATTGTTGAAATACTCGTCCTCGCGCAGCGCCAGCTTCTTTCGCATCTGGCCGTAGCTCAGGGAAGGAGAGTTCAGCGCCGCCTGCTTTAACACCTCGCGCTGCTCTGCGTCCAGCGGGCGCGGCGCGCCATTAACGTCTGCAATGCGGATGTGATTCAGATCCTGCAGCAGCTTGAAATACTCAAAGGTATAGGCCGCCTTGGCTGCGCGCGGCTCGGGCGGATCCTTTTCAAAGGTGCACACGCCCACCTTCCCCGTAATGCCGCCGCCAAAGGGGCTGTCGCCGCCGGGGCCCTCGTCAAAGCTGCGCTGGCCGGAGAAGATGTCATAATACGCCGCTTCCAGCGCCTCGTTCATCCAGTCCACGTCGAACTGACGCTGGGCGGCAAAAATCTTTCCGATCTCGTCTGCAACGGCGGCGCGCTCCACGGTGAAGCGGTAATCGTCCGCCTTGTTGCGCGTCTGGTGGTAGCGCGTCCCGTCCGGATTTCGCTGCCAGAAGCGCTCGTCGCGGTACATCATCTCGCCCACGGTGCGGTAGCCGTGCTGCTCCATGCAGCGGCGGTTTTCCTCAATGGCGGATTTGACTTTTCCGGTCTCCTTTTCATCCTTCGCCGCCTCGGCGGTGCTGTTGGACTGATAGCCCCGGCGCTGGGCAAGGTGGAGCAACACCCTGACGGCCTCCTCCTTTGTGAGTGGACGCTCCAGCGCCTCGGCGCGCAGCTGATAGGGCGACGCGGAAAAGCCGCCCGCCGCATACATCGCGTCAATATCCTTGACTGACATCACGCCCGACTGTTCCAGAAGATACCGGATGCGCTCCAGGCGATGCCGATGGCGGCGCAGCCTGCGCCGCGCGCTTCGCGCCTCGCGCCGAGGCAGGGCAAGGCTTGCGCCGGTTTTCGGATGCTCCGCCTTGTCGAACACGCGCACGCCGAGATCCTGCACACGAATGGGCTCTCCGTTTGCGTCGTTTTGGAGGACTGCCCAGCCGACAGAACCAATGCCAATATCCAATCCAAGTG
>CAYPLM010000121.1:0-5194 GCA_964411575.1 uncultured Oscillibacter sp.
GACCTTGCCAAGAGCTACAAGGAGGCGCAGATCGCCATCGAGGTGGGCAAGGTGTTCGACGAGGAGCGCTATGTCATCAACTACGAAAGCCTCGGCATCGGCCGCCTGATCTATCAGCTGCCCACGACCCTGTGTGAGATGTTTTTGCAGGAAGTGTTCAAGAAGAACCCCATCGACTCGCTCGATAAGGAGACGCTGTTCACCATCAACAAGTTCTTCGAAAACAATCTCGTCCTCTCCGAGACGGCGCGTAAGCTGTTCGTGCACCGCAACACGCTGGTCTACCGTCTGGAAAAGATCAAAAAGCTTACCGGGCTCGACCTGCGCGAGTTTGACGATGCGATCACCTTCCGCGTGGCGCTGATGGTGAAAAAATACCTCGCCTCCCGCGGCATCGACGCGTGATGCAGAAGGAGGCTTTCAAAAAACGGCTCCCGCCGCTTCCTGAAAGCCTCACGCAAAATGCGGCTGGAAACAGCCGCATTCTGTTTGCTACAGACGCAGTGTGCGCGCAAGCAGCGTCAAAAGGGCGTCGGCGTGGCGCTGCTCATCGTCCGCAAAGGCCGAAAAGGCCGCCCGCAGACACAGATCCTGCGCCTCCTCCGCCGCGCGGCGATAGTTGAAGGCGGCGCAGGCCGCCTCGTGATAGAGCCGCCGCAGCAGTGCGCAGTAGGGCGCGCTGACAGGCTCCGTCTGCTGCACCGCCGCGCGCTCGCACTTGCCCGTGATGAGGTAGAGCATCCCCAGTAGCCGCCGCGCGTGCTGCGCCTCGTCCTCTGCCATGGTGCGCAGCGTGCGCCGCGCCTCCGCTGTTGGCGCGCAGCGGGCGAGCGATAAGTAGTTGTGCCGGGCGGAAAGCTCTGCGCGCACAAAGCCGCGCAGCACCTCCAGCGATACGGCCGCCTGCGTGCCCATGCAGCATGGGTCGGCAAGCGCGCCGGGCAGGTTCTCCTCCCGGCCGGACACCTCGCTGTACACGGCGGCGGGGTAGGGTTCGAGCTCAGGGCTCACACGCTGCCACACACGCGCGCACCCGGCGTAATCATAGGCGCAGCGCACCGCGCTGTCCATCTGTTCCATAGTCGCACTCCTCCTTTTTGCCTTTGTCACAGTATATTCCGCGCGGGGGCAAAAGGAGCTTATCCATTTCCTACAATTCCGTTGCATATGCAACAGATAATTCTGCTAAATTCTGGTATACTACAACCATCCCGACACAGGAGGCCCGCTTATGCTGGAGCTCAGGAACATTTGCTACACTGTCCCCACCGAGGGCGGCGAGCAGACCATTTTAAATAACATTTCCCTCACCATTCCCGACGGCAAGCTGCTGGTGTTCACCGGCCCAAACGGTGGTGGCAAGACCACGCTGGCCAAGGTGATCATGGGGCTTGTGATGCCCACGAGCGGACAGATCCTCTGGAACGGCGAGGACATCACCGCGCTCGATATCACCGAGCGCGCCCGTCGCGGCATCAGCTACGGTTTTCAGCAGCCGCCGCGCTTCAAGGGCATCACCGTGCGCGATCTTCTGACCATCGCTGGCGGCAACAAGACGCTCAGCAAGGATCAGTGCTGCCGCTACCTCACGCAGGTGGGGCTGTGCGCCAACGACTACCTCGACCGCGAGGTGGATGTTTCCCTCTCCGGCGGCGAGGTCAAGCGCATCGAGATCGCCACGCTGCTCGCCCGGCACAGTGCGCTGATGATCTTTGACGAGCCCGAGGCGGGCATCGACCTGTGGAGCTTCGCCCGCCTGACCGAGACGTTTGAGCAGCTGCATCGTCAGCACGACGCCACGATGATCATCATCTCCCATCAGGAGCGCATCATTCAGCTTGCCGACGAGATCGTGGTGGTGGGCGGGGGCGAGCTGCGCCACCGCGGCGCCGCGCAGGAGGTTTTCCCCCTCATCATGGCCGACACGCTGGGCTCGTGCCCGGTGCTCCGGCAGTAAGAAAGGAGCGCACGAAGCATGCTCAACAAGATCGACCAGTCTCTGCTGGAAAAAATCGCCGACCTCACCGGCAAGCCCGTCGGTGCGTTCAATATCCGCAAGGACAGCGGCTGTGAGGCGCGCCAGTCCACCGAGCACATTGAAATTTCCCCCAAGACCGACGGCAAAAGCGGCATCGACATCCGCATCAAGCCCGGCACGAAGGGCGAGACCTGTCACATCCCTGTTATCATCAGCCGTTCGGGGCTTTCCGAGATGGTGTATAACGATTTTTATATCGGAGAGAACTGCGACGTGGAGATCGTCGCCGGCTGCGGCATCCACAACTCCGGCTGCGACGAGAGCCGCCACGACGGCGTGCACACCTTTTACGTCGGCAAAAACGCCCGCGTGCGCTACGCCGAAAAGCATTACGGCGAAGGTGACGGTACGGGCAAAAACGTCATGAATCCGCAAACCGTCGTCTACCTCGAAGAGGGAGCAAGCATCCAGATGGACACCGTGCAGATCCGCGGCGTCGACTCCACCCGGCGCTATACCAAGGTGGTGTGCGGCAAGGGCGCGGAGTGCGTGATCACCGAGCGCCTGCTCACCCACGGCACGCAGGAGGCCACCAGCGATATGGAGATCGTGCTTGACGGCGCAGACGCGCGCGGGCGCGTGATCTCCCGCTCCGTGGCGCAGGACGAGTCGAGCCAGCTGTTCTACCCGCGCATGGTGGGCAACGCCAAGTGCTTTGGCCATGTGCAGTGCGACTCGATCATCATGGGCGCGGCGAAGATCCGCTCCATCCCGGAGATCGCGGCCAACTCCACCGAGGCGCAGCTCATCCACGAGGCCGCCATCGGCAAGATCGCCGGCGACCAGCTTTTGAAGCTGCAAACGTTGGGTCTGACCGCCGAGGAAGCTGAGGACACCATCCTCAAGGGCTTCCTCGCCTGAGAAAACGGAGGGCTTTCCCATGAGAATGCGGAAAAAGAAAAATCTTGCGCCCCGTATGGAGCGCTGCGCCGCCTACCGCGTCGCCGACCCCTTCGCGCAGAAGGGACACTGGCGCGAGCTCATGCCCGACGCGCGCGAGCTGCGCCTCGAGCTTGGCTGCGGCAAGGGCCGCTTCACCGTCGAGACTGCCGCGAACGAGCCGGACGTGCTCTTTATCGCCGTGGAGATGGTGCCCGACGCAATGGTGGTGGCCATGGAGCGCTGCGCCGCTGCGGGGCTGAAAAATGTGCGCTTTATCGACGCCAACGCCAACCTCCTGCCGGAGTTTTTCGCTCCCGGCGAGGTTGAGCGCATTTACATCAACTTCTGCGACCCCTGGCCGAAGAAAAATCAGGCCAAGCGCCGTCTTACGCATGGCAATTTCCTGCGCCTATACCGCAAGGTGCTCACCCCCGGCGGGCAGGTGCACTTCAAAACCGACAATGCGCCGCTGTTTGCGTGGTCGGTGGAGGAAATCCCACTCTTCGGCTTTGTCCTCAGCGAGGTGACGGATGATCTGCACGCCAACGGCCCGGTGGGCGTGATGACCGATTACGAGGCCAAGTTCCACGCCCTCGGTACGCCCATCCACCGCCTTGTCGCCACCATGCAGGACGGCTGGCAGGAGCCGGAGGAGGGCTGAGGACATGCGCGTGCTCACCGCCGCCGTGCCTGAGGAGTACGACGGGAGGCCGCTGCGGCACTTTCTGCGCGGCGGGATGAAGCTCTCGTCCACGCTGCTCAAAAGCCTCAAGTGGCGCGAGGGTGCGATCCTGCTCAATGGCTGCGCCGTGCACGTCAACGCCCTCACCCGCACGGGCGACTGCGTGACCGTCACGCTCGACGAGCGTGCCGCCGGGACGACGCAGCCTGCCGCCCTGCCGCTGGAGGTGGTGTGGGAGGACGAGGACGTGCTGGTGCTCAACAAGCCCGCCGGGCTTGCCATGCACCCCGGCTCCACCGACCCGACCGCCCCGAGTCTCGCCGGAGCGCTGGTAGCGTATCTGGGCGAGGGCAGCGTGCCGCATTTCGTCAGCCGTCTGGATAAAGGCACCTCGGGGCTTTTGCTCGCGGCAAAGACCGGCTATGTGCACGAGCTGCTGCGCCGCGCGCTGCACACGCAGGCGCTGCACCGGGAGTACCGCGCGCTGTCTGTCGGCGCGCCGCAGCCGCCCTGCGGGCGTATCGAGCTGCCCATCGGGCGCGATACGTCCTCGCTGGTCAGGCGCTGCATCGACCCGGCAGGGCTGCCGTCGCTGACAGAGTATGAAACGCTGGAAACGCGCGGCGCTCTGACGCTGCTGCGCCTTGTGCCGCACACGGGGCGCACGCACCAGCTGCGCGTACACATGGCCGCGCTGGGCTGCCCGCTGGCGGGCGACTGGCTCTACGGCGAGGAGGCGCCTGACCTTATCGCGCGCCCCGCGCTGCACTCATATTCCCTGCGCTTTTCCCACCCGCTGCGCGGCGAGGAGCTTTCGTTTTCCGCGCCGCCGCCGGAGGACATGGCGCGCCTGTGGCAGCGCGAACGCGGAAAAACAGAAAAATAACTCTCCGTATGTCAGGTGGCCTTACGGAGAGTTGTTCTTATTGCGTTTTTGGGGGACAGGGGAGCAAAATCCGCAAAAAAAATCGGGTACTCGGCGCAAACGCCGAATACCCGGTTTTCTGTTATGCTGATTTACGCGTTCTTCGCCACGCTGCACAGAGCGGTGAAGGCGGCGGGATCGCTGATGGCCATCTCGGCGAGCATCTTGCGGTTGATCTCAATGCCCTTGACCTTCAGGCCGTGGATGAGGGTGGAGTAGTTCATGCCGTTGAGCTTGCACGCCGCAGAGATGCGGGTGATCCACAGGGAACGGAAATCTCTCTTCTTGAGCTTGCGGCCGGTGTAAGCATAGGTCAGGGACTTCATGACCTGCTGGTTGGCCATCTTGAAGTGACGGGATTTGTTGCCCCAGTAGCCCTTAGCGAGCTTGAGGGTCTTGTTTCTTCTCTTGCGCGTCATCATTGCGCCTTTAACACGTGCCATATCTATAAGCCTCCTTGTAGCGTATCTTCAGTAATTACTTGTAGGGGATCATCTTGCGGATGGTGCTGGCGGTGGTCACGTCAGCATAACCACCCTGACGCAGACGGCGGGTACGCTTGGTGGGCTTTTTGGTCAGGATGTGGCTCTTGAACGCCTTGGCGACCTTGACCTTGCCGGTCTTGGTCAGGTTGAATCTCTTCTTGGAACCGCTGTGGGTTTTCAGC
>CAYPLM010000122.1:0-5163 GCA_964411575.1 uncultured Oscillibacter sp.
GCCATCGTGCATGTGGTGCGCTGCTTTGACGATGAGAATATCATGCACGTCGTTGCCGACGCGAGCACCAACGTGCCCGTCGACCCGCTGGGCGACATCGAGACGATCGACCTCGAGCTGATCATGGCCGACCTTGAGATGGTCAACCGCCGCGTGGATAAAGCCACAAAGATGGCCAAGGGCGACAGGAAGTTCCTGCACGAGGCCGAGGTGTTCGCGGCGCTGGCAAAGCACCTTGACGCGGGGAAGAGCGCGCGCACCTTCGCCGCCGACAACAGGGACGACGCTGAGCTTCTGGCCACGGCCGACCTTTTGAGCCTCAAGCCCGTCATCTACGCCGCCAACATGGACGAGGAGGGCTTCGCCCACAAGGAAAACAACGCCTATTACCCCCTCGTGGCAGAGCTGGCCGCCAGGGAGGGCGCGCAGGTGCTGCCCATCTGCGCCAAGTTAGAGCAGGACATTGCCGAGCTTGACGGTGACGACCGCGCCATGTTTCTGGAAGAGCTGGGCGTGGAGGAATCCGGCCTCGACCGGCTGATCCAGTGCTCGTACACGCTGCTCGGACTGATCTCCTTCCTCACCTACGGCGAGGACGAGTGCCGCGCGTGGACGATCCGCAACGGCACGAAAGCGCCTCAGGCCGCCGGCAAGATCCACTCCGACATCGAGCGCGGCTTCATCCGCGCCGAGACCATCAACTTCAGCGAGATGATCGCCTGCGGCAGCGTGGCCGCCGCCAAGGAGAAGGGACTGCTGCGCAGCGAAGGCAAGGACTACGTTGTCAAGGACGGCGACATGATCTACTTCCGCTTCAATGTGTAACGTGGTGGTCATCGACGGACAGAGCGGGCGCATGGGCGCGCTGTTCGTGCAGCGGGCAAAGGCGGCGGGGCTTTCCTGCACGCTCACGGCGGTGGGAACAAATGCTATCGCCACCGCAGCCATGCTCAAAGCCGGGGCAGATGCGGGCGCCACGGGCGAAAACGCTGTGGTGGTCAACGCCCGGCGCGCCGACGTGATCGTTGGCCCCATCGGCATCCTCGCCGCCGACTCGCTGCTCGGCGAGGTCACGCCCGCCATGGCGCTTGCCGTGGGGCAGAGCGCAGCGACCAGACTGCTGCTGCCCGTCAATCATTGCAGCAACATCGTCGTCGGCGTGGCGGAGCTGTCGCTCTCGCGCCTGATGGACGAGGCGGTGGAGCGCCTGCGCGCGCTGCTGTAACCTGTCTTAATGCCTGCCGCCAAGCGGCGGGAACGCAATACTCAAAGCATTTTGCCATGGCAGAAAATCGCGCCCCTCGGCGCGGCTCCCGTTCAAGACGGAATCAACGAAAGGGAGATACTTACCATGACGACCACGAAAAAAAGCCGCCTCCTGCGGCAAATGACTACCTCGGCGCTGTGCCTGACGCTGTGTCTTGTGCTGCCGTTTCTCACCGGACAAGTTCCGCAAATCGGCGGAATGCTCTGCCCCATGCACCTGCCCGTGCTGCTGTGCGGTTTTTTGTGCGCACCGGGCTGGGCAACGGCAGTGGGTGTGATCGCGCCGCTGCTGCGCGGTGTGCTGTTCAGCATGCCGCCGCTGTACCCCACGGGGCTTGCCATGAGTCTTGAGCTGGCGACCTACGGCGCGGTGAGCAGCCTTGCCTGCCGCGCGCTGCCAAAGCGCACACCGTTTCTCTATGCCTCGCTGCTCATCGCCATGCTGGCCGGGCGCGTGGTGTGGGGCGCGGCGCGGGCGGTGATGTCGGGCGCGGGCGGTGCGGCGTTCACCTGGCAGCTTTTCCTCGCCGAGGGCTTTGTCAACGCCGTGCCGGGCATCGCGGTGCAGCTGCTGCTGCTCCCGCCGCTGGTGCTGGCGCTGCGCAAAAGCGGGGGCGACTTGTAAAATCCATCTGTTTTTGCTATCCTATCCAAAGGTGGCTTTTATGGCAGTGCGGACGATAGAGAGCATCCGTGCGGTGGTATCGCGTCTTGCGCGTGAGTACGGCGCAGAGCGGGTGTACCTGTTTGGCTCCTACGCCCGCGGGGATAGGAAGGCATGAGCGATGTCGACCTGCGGATAGACAAAGGGCGCATTCGCGGCCTTGAATTTGCGGGGCTTCTGCTTGATTTGGAGGAGGCACTTGGCTTGCTATTATCGCCTCCCAGGCGGAATAAGCGGAAAAACAGCTGCGCAATTAGAATTCAGCCCGGCAAGGAACAGGAGGACAGCATGAGCATTGTGATCGAAAAGGCCGTCTGTGCAGATGCAGAGGCGATCCTGGCCTATTTGAAGCAGCTTGGCGGTGAAACGGACAACCTTACCTTTGGGGCGGAGGGCATTTCTGCTGCGGTCGAGGACGAGGCAGAGTATATCCGGCAGCTGGAGGGCTCATGCGATGGGGTGATGTTTGTAGCAAAGGACGGCGGCAGAGTCGTCGGCGATGCCAGCTTGAGCCGTTTGCCGCGCCGCATGCAGCACCGCGGGGACTTTGGTATCGGGGTGCTGCGGGCATATTGGAACGGCGGGATCGGCAGCCGACTGCTCAGTGCAGTGCTCCAATTCGCAAAGGAAAACGCGTTCGAGGGGATTGATCTGCAGGTGCGCAGCGACAACGCGGCGGCCATCCATCTCTACGAGAAATTCGGCTTCCGGAAGATCGGGACGCATCCGTGCTTCTTCAAGATCGGTGACGAGGAGATCGCCTTCGACTACATGTATCTGAATATCCGCTGACCGCCCAACAGACCAAAAGAGCAAGAAAAGCATCCTGCGTATTTGTGACCATGCGCAGGATGCTTTCTTTTTACCTTTGCAGGGGCGGGAGGGGACCGCCGCGCGGCGCTGTGCGTGCGCTCCCGTCTTGCAGCAAGAGCGCCAGAAGCAGGATGACATACGGCGCGGTGATGCATGATTCCACGGCGAAAAAGCTCCCCACCAGTGCGCAGAGAAGCGCCGGGGCGCACACGGCGGCGCAGCGCGTTTTGCTCTGCATCGCCCGGTGCAGCGCCAGCACCGGCAGCGCCAGCGCGCAGAGTAGCGCGGGGATGCCCACGTCAGCCGCCAGCGCGAGATATTCGTTGTGTGCCGAGGAGACGGTGAGCGCCACGGCCTGCCCGCTCTGCACCCACGCCATCGGCTCCAGCCCGCGCAGCGCCAGCGTGCCCGGCCCGCCGCCGAGCAGCGGCCTCTCACGCACCAGCACGCCCACCGCGCGCCAGATGCCAAGTCGCCCCGAGCCGAAGCTCGCATTGCCCTGTCCGCGCAGCGTCAGCTGCACCTCCAGCAGCGTGCCGCCGGAGAAGGGGAAGCACAGCAGCACCAGCAGCGCCAACGCGCCCGCCGCCGCCGAAAGCCGCAGCCACAGCCGCCTGTGCCGGGGGAACAGCAGCGCCGGGCTCAGCAGCGCCGCAGCGCCCAGCCCCACCAGCGCGCCCGCCACGCGCAGCCGCAGCAGCGCACACAGCGTTAGAAAAAGCGGCGCGAGCAGCCAGTGCTGCCGTCGCGCACGCGGACGCAGCCACGCCGCCGCCAGCACGCACGCCGCCACGGCGAGAAGATAGGCGGTGAAGTCGATATTGCCCGAGACCCCGGCGAAAAAGCCGGGGTATTTTACGTCGCCGTCCCAATAGCCCAGCCCAGCAGGGTAGAACCAGTCGAGCCCCAGCGTCTGCGCCAGCACGAGGACGGAGCACAGCGCCGCGCTCACGGCCACGGCGGGCAGCATCCACTGCGCCGGGCGCAGATACCGCCGCAGCAGCAGGAAAGTGAACACATACAGCGTCAGCGTCACCAGCCCCACGCGGCGGCTCCCGCCCAGCAGCACCACCTCGCCGTGCGCCGAGCAGAGCGACGAGAGCACACACAGCGCCCAAAAGGCCAGCGCGCTCCACTCCTCCGCGCGGGGACGGCGCAAAAGCCCGCGTGCCGCGCCCAGCACGAACGCCACGCTGAGCACCAGATAGCAGATAAATTTCCCCTCCAGCATGCGCGCATAGCCGCCGGTCGGGACGAACAGGTAGAAAAACGTCAGCAGCGCCGCCGCGTAAAGCGACGCAGCGTGCGGGGGGATAGAACGGCTCATGCGGTGGCTCCTTTCCGCTTTTTTATATAGTATACCCACCGCGAAACTTTTTGTCAATTTCCTCCGTCAAAGGAACAAAGCCCTTGACGCGGGGGACAATGTTATGTAAAATAAGCGAAGAGACAAAGAAGGAGGCAATTTTTCCATGGATGGTCGTCGTGTAAACCACAGCGCGCCCCGGCGCAACCCGCTGTACGTGCTGTTTTTGTGCCTGATCGCGGCAGTGTTTGTGCTTTTGGTGGTGGTGATCGTGCTCTCTGCCAAGCTCGGTGCCACGCAAAAGGCGCTTGATTCCGCCAAGGAGCAGATCGAGGTGCTGCAAAAGTCCTATGTGCAGCCCGGCGAGACTGACCCCGATGCGCCCGAGCAGCCGGATGAGCCGGAAACGCCGGACGAGCCCGATGAACCCGAAACGCCGGACGAGCCGGAAACGCCCGATACGCCCGAGGAGCCCACGCCGGGCGAGGACAACAAAAACCTGATCGGCTGGCTCGATTTGACGAACCACGGCTACCTTGCCGTGAAGCCGGGCAGCGTGTACGACCGGTACTACACCTATTACGCCGCCGAGGCCGTCAACCTGCGTTCCGGCCCCGCGACGAACTACACGCGCCTTCTGACCATCGAGCGCGGCGCGCAGGTGCAGGCCGCTGCCAAGGACGGGCAGTGGTCGTTCGTGCTGGTCAACGGCAAGTATGGCTGGGTAAAGACGGAGTTTCTCTCCACCTCGCCCATCGAGGCGACCTCCGGCAGCCTGACGCCGTAAAGCAGGTTGTTTGAGACGGCTGCGCGCCGCTGCATGGCAGAGGGGTCCCGGCGCTCCCTCTGGGAGAACTGTCGCCGCAGGCGACTGAGCGGACATTGCAGATTTGCACCAACGAAACAAAAAACGCGTCATTGCGAACCAGTCTGCGGACTTACTTCGCAATGACGCTTCCGCATAGTCCCACGGGGCGTCGAGGCGCCGCCCCCTGCAAATCAGGACAAACGTGCGCAGGAGCAGGGGGTGCCGTCCCATGCCTTTGCTATGCAAAAGCGTAGCAAAATATGAAATGCGCCATTTTCTCGCCCCTTCGGGGCAACTGAAAATGAT